>CAIXHI010000241.1 GCA_903919215.1 uncultured Acidimicrobiaceae bacterium | reverse complement strand
GGGTAAATGTCTCGGCGTCGGAGAAGATCGGGCTGAGCTGCAGCGTGTCGCCCGCCGTGTACCGATCGAGTGCGATCTTGGCCATCACCGACTGCACACCGCCCAACTCCACGTTCAGCTCATCGAGCTTCACCTGCGAAGTTGCGATATCGCCCTGCAGCTGCGTCTGACGTTCCTCGGCAAGGCCGTAATCCTCATCGAGCTGACCCATGCGGTCCTCGAGGTCCTGCAGCCCGTTGAGCATCTTGTCGACTTTGCTCTGCGCCTGATCGACACCGTCGGCAGCGACGATCTGCGGGCCCCCGAACAGGGTGGCCAGCACGATCGTGCTCAACAGCACTCGGAACCGAGGTGGTCGCGACATGACCTGGGCAGTGTACCTATGTTACGAAAGCATTGCGAAGCGCCCCGCGCTCACTCGCGGCTCACTCCCATTCAATGGTGCCCGGTGGCTTCGACGTGACGTCGTAGACCACCCGGTTCACGCCCGGTACCTCGTTGATGATGCGGTTCGACATCGTCTCAAGCAAGTCGTACGGCAGGCGCGCCCAGTCGGCCGTCATCGCATCGTCGCTGGTGACGGCACGAATGATGATCGGGTGGGCATACGTGCGCTCATCGCCCATCACGCCCACCGAGCGCACATCGGCGGCGAGAACCGCGAAGCTCTGCCACAGTTCGCGCTCGAGACCAGCCGTGTGGATCTCCTCACGCACGATGGCATCGGCGAGTTGCAGTGTGATGACGCGATCGGGTGTGACCTCACCGAGGATGCGCACCCCCAGGCCGGGCCCGGGGAACGGCTGACGCAACACGATCTCGTCAGGGAGACCGAGTTCCTTGCCCAGTTTGCGCACTTCGTCCTTGAACAGGTCGCGCAGTGGCTCGACCAGTTCGAGCGTCATGTCGGCGGGCAGACCACCCACGTTGTGGTGGCTCTTGATCACCGAGGCCGTGCCATCTGCGCCGCCGCTCTCGATGACGTCGGGGTACAGCGTGCCCTGTACGAGGTACTTGGCGTCGCTGAGGCCACCGGTGTGCTCCTCGAAGATGCGAACGAACAGCTCACCGATGATCTTGCGCTTGGCCTCGGGCTCGACAACCCCGGCCAGCTTCTCGAAGTAGCGCGGTCCGGCGCTGACATGGATCAATTCGATCCCCATGTTGCGCTTGAACGTCTCGACGACCTGATCACTCTCGTTGAGGCGCATCAGCCCCGTATCGACATAGATACAGACCAGTTGCTGCCCGATGGCCCGATGCACCAGCGCCGCGGCGACCGCGGAATCCACACCACCGCTGAGCGCGCAGATCACCCTGCCAGTGCCCACCTGCGCTTTCACGGCGGCGACTTGCTCATCGATGATCGAGCCCATCGTCCAATTCGGCTCGCAGCCGGCGAGATCGTGCAGGAACCGCTGCAGCAGGTTCATGCCGTAGGGCGTGTGCACCACTTCCGGGTGCCACTGCACACCGAAGATCTTGCGCTCGATGTGCTCCATTGCCGCGACCGGTGCATCGGGGGTGCTCGCCGTGGCGACGAAACCGGCTGGCACCTCGGTGACAGCGTCGAAGTGGCTCATCCACACTTCCTGCTCGACCGGCATGCCCTCGAGCAGCGCCGAGTCGCCGATCCGTGCGGCTCGCGCACGGCCATACTCGCCGCGCAGCCCTCGGCCCACGGTGCCGCCCAGTTGCTGGCCGATGAGCTGTGCGCCGTAACAGATGCCCAGGATCGGGATACCAAGTTCGTAGATCGCCGGATCGAGTGTCGGGGCGCCGTCCACGTGCACGCTCTTGGGGCCGCCCGAGAGGATGATCGCGGTGGGATCCTTGGCCGCCACCTCGGCCGCAGTGATGCGATGCGGAACGATCTCGGAGTACACGTTCAACTCGCGCACCCGTCGGGCGATGAGTTGCGCGTATTGCGCTCCGAAATCCACCACCAGGACCGTGTGTGTACGCACCATGCCTGGGATGGTAGGCGCTCGTCCCCCAAGCCGATACATCCGCCACACGTCACGCCCGTGGCGATCAGCACCCCGGTTGATGCACGTACCAGCGCGAATGTGCTGGACTTGACGCATGTACCGATCGGCAATGGTGGCGTTCCGGATCACACTCCTGGCTTCGTTCTGCCTGGTCGGCCCAGTCGCCTGCAGCAGCGCAACCCGTTCGAGCGCACGTGCGACCACCAGCGCATCGACCACCAGCGCATCGCCCAGCACAACGTCGACCAGCACAACGTCGTCACTCGCCGCCGCGACCTCGGTACCGGCGACCGCCAGCACCACAGCCCCCTTCATCTGCCTTCGCACCCCGGCCTCATGGGACGACAACGTGCGCCTCGGCGACTGCGACACCCACGGCTACGTGCGCACGATCGAGGACCGGCTCAACGTGCTGGGCTTCCCCTGCACCGCCGACGATCAGTTCCGCGCCGACACCGACACTGCCGTGCGCAACTTCCAAACCACTCGCGGCCTCACCGCCGACGGGCAGGTCGGCAGCAGAACCTGGGCCGCCCTCACCGAAGGCGGGATCGGCGACTGACCTGGCGCGGTGTGAATCATCGAAACCCGTGCGACGATGGTGCCCCATGACCCGGCTGCCCCGATTGATCCTCCCCCTCGCGTTCGGACTCGCACTGCTCGCGGGCTGCAGCGGCGACAACCCATACCAAGCGTCAAAGGCCGATACTGCGCTGGCCGCCGACACCGCCACACCCGGCACCGGTCTGGCCACCAACGACTTCATCCCCGACGCAGAGAACGTCAGCAGTTGTGTCGGCACCAACGAAGGACCGAACTGTGGCAGTAAGTCGAAAGGTGGGTACCACCTGTACCTCGTGTTCGCCGCGCTGGCGGGTGGCGTCGGGTTCATCGGCTGGCGAGTGTCGCGGGGTATCCGAGCGCGTGATGCGGTGGTGAACGACATAGCGTCACGGGAGTGACCCCCGACGACTTCCGACTGCACGGACACACACTGATCGACTGGATCGCCGACTACCTGGAAGGTGTCGAGCAGTATCCGGTGGCCAGCCAGGTGCAGCCCGGCGACATCCGCGCCTCGCTCCCTGAGCACCCGCCCACGGCGGCCGAGCCATTCGCGAACGTGCTGGCCGATCTCGACCGTGTGGTGATGCCCGGTATCACCCACTGGCAGCATCCATCGTTCATGGCTTACTTCCCGGGCAACTCCAGTTACCCGGCGATCCTCGGCGAGTTGGCCGCTGCCGGCCTCGGTGTGCAGGGAATGAGCTGGGTCACCAGCCCGGCGTGCACCGAAGTAGAGACGCTGATGATGGACTGGATGCAGGAGTTGCTCGGCCTCCCCGAGCGCTTCCGCTCCACCAGCGCCACTGGTGGCGGCGTCATCCACGGTTCGGCCAGCGAGGCCACGCTGGCGTCGATTCTGGCTGCCCGTTGGCGAGTGACCGGCGGCGACATCAACCACACCGGCGACACCACCCGCCTCGTCGCCTATTCCACCTCGCAGGCACACAGCGGGATCGAGAAGGGGTTGCGCATCGCCGGTATCGGCACCGAGCACCTCCGCATCGTGCCGCACGATGCATCGTTCGCGATGCTGCCCGCCGAACTCGAGCGGCTCGTCGAGGCCGATGTCGCCGCCGGCCTCACCCCGTTCTGGGTGTGTTGCACACGCGGCACCACCAGCACGATGGCATTCGACCCGGTGGCCGCGGTGGGAGCGATCGCCCAGCGGCACGGCCTGTGGTTGCACGTGGATGCAGCGATGAGCGGGATCGGCGCACTCGCACCAGAGTTCCGCTGGATCAACGACGGCCTTGAGTTCGCCGACAGCTACTGCACCAACCCGCACAAGTGGATGGGCGTCAACTTCGACTGCGACCTGTTCTACACGGCCGACCGCACTGCACTGTTGGGCGCCCTCAGCATCCTGCCCGAGTACCTGCGCTCTGCGGCCGCCGAGAGCGGCAAGGCGATCGACTATCGCGACTGGCAGATCCCGCTCGGTCGTCGGTTCCGCGCGCTGAAGCTGTGGTTCACCATTCGAGCCGGCGGCGCCGACGACGCGATCGCAATGATCCGCCGTCACGTGGCGCTCACACAGCAACTGGCCGACTGGGTGGCAACCGATGATCGTTTCCAGATCGTCGCCCCGCACCCGTTGAACCTGCTGTGCGTGCGCCTGAAGGCGGGCGACAGCGCCACCGATGCGCTCATCGAACGGGCCAACGCAACAGGGCGGGCACTGTTCACCCGCACCGTGATCGACGGTGCAGTCGCCTGTCGGGTCTCCATCGGAGCGCGCACCACCGACGAACGCCACGTACGCGCGGCATGGGAGTTGTTGAAGGAACTCGCCGCCGGTTGAATCGGCGGCACGCCCACTGATGGGCGTTTCACCCAGGTGAATCCAACAAGGAGAAGAGCATGCGACTCCGGTTCGCACTGCTCGTCGCGGTCACGACTGTCCTGACCGTCCTATCGCCGACAGCGGTCGGCCCCGCACACGCAGCACCAGCGCACTCACCCGGCACCGACTGGGCGTACGTGAACCGCCAGTTGTACGAGGTGTCGCTCAGCACGTTCCTCGTCACCGCGGCGGGCGGTACCGGCGACCGGTGGTTCGACTGGAGCACCGATTTCTGCTCGGCCCCCATGCTGGGCAACACGGGTGTCACGTACGACTTCCGCGGCCCGTGTCGACGGCACGACTTCGGCTACCGCAACTTGCGACTCCTCGACCGGCGCTACGGCGCCGGGCACTGGACCAGCGCCAACCGGCGTCGCGTCGACCTGCAGTTCCTTGCCGATATGCGGGCCCATTGTGCGCACCGGTCCCTGTGGTTGCAGCCGACGTGCCGCTGGTGGGCACAGACGTATTACGCCGCGGTGCGGCTGTGGGGTGGCCGGTAGCTGAACCGCTACGCGAGGTCGGGCATCGGCTCGACGATCGGGGGTGGTGTGCGACCAGGGATGTCGTACACCACCTCCAGCAGCCACGTCAGGATGCGGCCGGCGAGGCCCCACACGGTCTCGTCGTCGAGGTCGTAGAACAAGATCGGGTGCTTGCCGTACGCAGTGTCCCAGTGCTCTTCACGGTAGGTGCCCGGCATGGTGAAGTCCTGTAACGGCACCCACCACACACGGTCGACCTCGGCCGCGTGGCCCACCAGCTCCACCGGTGCCGGGATGTGGGCCAGCACCGGCATGATCCAGTTGTTGTTCGTCCACGGACGCACGGGGTGCAAGCGACCCACGACCGTGACGGTCTCGGGCGGCAGCGCAACTTCCTCCCAGGCCTCGCGGAGCGCTGCCTGCTCGTACGTCTCGCCCGGGTCGAGTCTGCCGCCAGGGAACGTCACCTCACCCTTGTGCGTGCGCATGTGCCACGGACGGCGAGTCAGCAACACCTCGGCACCACATGGGCCGTCGGCCAACACCACCAGCACTGCGGCCGGACGGTCGTCGTGGCTCGTGTCGGGGTCATCCGACCACGGCTCGGCCAGCAACGCGCGCACCGCATGCGCGGTGTCGTGGCTCGGAGCCGGGACCGGCCACGGCGGGCCGCCTCCAGGCATCCACCCCGCTGGACGAGGGATGATCTGCTTGCCCCCGGGGCGTTGCTCAGGCAGCAGGGGTCCAGCCACTGTCGATCAGCTGCCGCAACACTTGGGGCAGGCCGGCAGTCTTCAACGCGGACAGCACCTTTCCGGGCGCCTGTTCGCCGCGCTCGAACTCCTCCCACGCGGTGAGCATCTTGCCAAGATCGGGTGCAGGGGCTTCGAACGACATGGCGACACGCTACCGGCGCGCAGCCCGCGCAGCCTGTGCCTTGCGCACCATGTTCACACCGCTGCCGACCGCGCGCCCGGCTTTCTTGCCGATCTCGGTGCTGCGGTCGCCCGGTTCACCCGCATCCGCCAGCGCCCGGCGCTCACGTTGGGTGAAGCTGCTGCCCCGCCACACCACGGCATGGACCAGTGCGATCATGATGATCACGAGCCGACTGCTGTTGTCCACGCTGACCCACGGTTGCAGACCCGCCGCGATCTCGACGATCACCAGCACCGGGTCGCCGACTTTGTGCACTCGTCGATCGATCAGACGGAACGCCGACAGCGCGCCACGGGTACAGGCCGCGTACAACAGGATGAAGGCCCCGAGCACCGACGGCACGAACGGCTGGGGACTCTGCAGCCCCGTGGCCACCAACGCCCCGCCGAGGATGTACTCGACCAGTTGGTGCATCCAGAAGGGACGTGTTCCCGGGTCACTCACAGCGGCGAGCCTAGTCCGCAAAGAGCGAACGACCCCGGGGCCGAAGCCACCGGGGTCGTTCCCAGACAACACAGTCTCAGTGAGACAGGCTTACATCATTCCCATACCGGGCATGCCGCCGCCCATGCCGCCGCCTCCGCCGCCACCCGAGTTCTTCTCGGGCTTGTCGGCAACGAGGCACTCGGTGGTGAGCACCAGAGCCGCGATCGAGGCTGCGTTCTGCAGCGCCGCACGGGTGACCTTGGCCGGGTCGATGATGCCGGCCTTGACCAGGTCGACCATCTCGCCAGTGGCCGCATTGAGGCCAATGTTGCCCGAAGCCGCTTCCACCTGCTGGGTGGTGACGGCGCCTTCGAGACCGGCGTTCTCGGCGATCAGCTTGGCCGGAGCGGTGAGCGACTCCCAGACGGTGCGGGCACCGGTCTGCTCGTCGCCTTCCAGCGAGTCGACCACGGCCTTCACCGCGGCGCGAGCACGAACGAGTGCGGTGCCGCCACCGGCGACCACGCCTTCCTCGATCGCCGCACGAGTGGCCGAGACGGCGTCCTCGATGCGGTGCTTCTTCTCCTTGAGCTCGACCTCGGTGGCAGCGCCGACCTTGATGACTGCAACGCCGCCGGCCAGCTTGGCCAGACGCTCCTGCAGCTTCTCACGGTCCCAGTCGCTGTCGGTGTTGTCGATCTCGGCCTTGATCTGGTTGACGCGGCCGGTGACATCATCATGCGAACCGGCACCATCGACGATGGTGGTGTTGTCCTTGGTGATGATGATGCGCTTGGCCTTGCCGAGCAGATCGAGCGTGAGGTTCTCCAGCTTGAGGCCGACTTCCTCGCTGATGACCTGACCGCCGGTGAGGACGGCCATGTCCTGCAGCATCGCCTTGCGGCGATCGCCGAAGCCGGGGGCCTTGACGGCCGAGCTGTTGAACGTGCCACGGATCTTGTTCACGACGAGCGTGGCCAGGGCCTCGCCGTCGATGTCCTCGGCGATGATCAGCAGCGGGCGACCGGTCTTCATGACCGTCTCGAGTGCCGGCAACATGGCCTGCACCGTGGAGATCTTGCCGCTGTTGAACAGGATGTAGGCATCCTCGAGGATGGCTTCCTGGCGCTCCGGGTCGGTCACGAAGTACGGCGACAGGTAGCCCTTGTCGAACTGCATACCTTCGGTGAACTCGAGCTCGGTGCCGAAGGTGTTGCTCTCTTCGACCGTGACCACGCCGTCCTTGCCGACCTTGTCGATCGCGGTGGCGATGACTTCGCCGATACCAGCATCGGCGGCCGAGATGGTGGCGACCGCAGCGATCTGATCCTTCTCGGTGACCTTGGTGGCCTGGCTCTTGATGCTCTCGACTGCCGCGGCGACTGCCTTCTCGATGCCCTTCTTGAGGCCCATCGGGTTGGCGCCGGCGGTGACGTTGCGCATGCCGTGGTTGACCATGGCCTGAGCGAGCACCGTTGCGGTGGTGGTGCCGTCGCCGGCAACATCGTTGGTCTTGGTGGCGACTTCCTTCACCAGCTGGGCGCCCATGTTCTCGAACGGATCGTCGAGCTCGACGTCCTTCGCGATGGACACACCGTCGTTGGTGATGGTGGGTGCGCCGAACTTCTTGTCGAGAACGACGTTGCGACCCTTCGGTCCGAGGGTGACCTTGACCGTGTCGGCCAACTTGTTCACCCCGGCCTCGAGCGCGCGACGAGCCTCGTCGTGGAACTTGAGTTGCTTAGCCATGTGGTGTCAGCTGCTCAGTTCGCCACAATGGCGAGCACGTCGCGGCTGGTCAGGATCAGCAGATCCTTGCCGTCGATGGTGACTTCGGTGCCGCCGTACTTGCTGTACAGCACCGTGTCGCCGACCTTGACGTCGAGCGCGGCGTGCGTGCCCTTGTCGTCGCTCCAGCGGCCGGGGCCGACGGCGAGGACTTCGCCCTGCTGCGGCTTCTCCTTGGCAGTGTCGGGGATCACGAGACCCGACGCAGTGGTCTTCTCGGCCTCTTTGGGCAGAACGACGATGCGGTCGTCGAGGGGCTTGAGATTCATTGGTGCGGCCTCCGTTGGCAAGAGCACTCGTTGGTGGATCGATACCGACCGGGTGGGTTAGCACTCGACCGGGGTGAGTGCCAGGTTACGCGCACGCGGACCCCGTTAGCAACCGGGACATGAGAGTGCTAACCGGGAATCGTGGGAGACTGCGGGGATGGCGACCGGCGGGGCAGGCCCCGAATGGATCGAGATCATCGACGCCGACGCGTCCGTGTTCGGCGCGGGATCGTCGCTGCCGGTCGATGGGCCGCGGCGGGCGCGGCTGCGGGGCGGGTCGCGCAGTGTCGTCGGTCTGGTGGTGTTGGCCCTGGTGAGCGGCGCCACAGTCGTGGGTATGCGGCTGCAGCCTTGGCACCGCGGCCCGCACTCGCTGTCGTTTCCCGCTCCGGGTGTGGCGTCCGCCGGTGACGGCCGCTGGGTGTTCGACACGCCGCCGGGCACGTTGGTCGGGGCGGGCACGGGCACCCCCGCGCCTGATGAACCGGGGTCGTACACGATGTCCGACTTCACGGGCTACGTGTTTGCCGACGCCGACGCCAGCATCGGCTTCGTGCGGGGCGCGTCGTCGACTGGTCGATCCGCGATGTTCAGCACACGCACGTACGACGCGCTGGTCACGAGCGGTAAGTCAGGCACCGTCCAGGGAGTTCCTGCCGTGATCAGGATCCAGGCCCCATCTCGCATCGACATCGAGTTCGGCCCGATCGACGGCCAGTTGTTCGACGTGGTGGCTGAGCACCTGACGATGCAGGAGGCGCTGCGGTTCGCCGATGCTGTCGGGCTGCGCGATGGTACGCCGACGATCTCCGACGACTGGGCACTCGCCGGCATGCAGCCCGTGGTAGGCGCTCGCGACCTGACGAGGGTCTACAGCCTGCTCTCCAACACGGGCGAACAGTCGATCCCGCAGATCGGGCTGGTGTTCGGGTCCTACCGATCGGCGGATGGAATCGTCACGGTGGGCTCGATCCCCTTCGCCGGCAGCGATGTGCCCAGGCTGCTGCGACTGCTGCTCCCCGGTGGGGTCGAGCGCACCGTGCACGGTGTCACCGGTCTGGCCGCCGCCGATGCGGTGCGGATATCCACCGACCCTTTCTCGAGCAACTCAGTCGTGATGTGGCAGGAGGACGGGCGACTCGTCATGGTCAGCAGCTCGGGCACCATCGACGCGACCGTGGCGCTGGCCGAGACCGTGCGCGCCGCGACCGCTGCCGAATGGGGGGACGTGGTGGACGTCGCGGCCCGCACCCCGAACCCACTGTCGTCGGTTGCCGGCGGTTAGCCCACCAAGGTGACGCCGAGTTCGGCGGCGAGGCGGACGACCTCGTGCAGGGGCAGACCAACCACGTTGCTGACGCTGCCGCGGATGCGTTGCACGAACACTCCCCCGGCGCCCTGCACGGCGTAGGCGCCGGCCTTGTCCATCGGCTCGCCGGTGGCCACGTACCACTCGATGACCGCCGGGGTGAGCGGCACGAACGTGACCAGGCTGGTCACCACTTCGGCTGCGAAGCGGTCGCCGAGGCGCACGGCGACACCGGTGTGCACCCGGTGCGTACGCGCCGACAGACGGCGCAGCATGTCGGCCGCGTGGGCGGCATCATCGGGCTTGGCCAGAATCTCGCCGCCGAGGTCGACAGTGGTGTCGGCGGCGATCACGAGCGCGTCGGGCGCGGCGTCCACGGCGAACGCCTTAGCAATCGCCAGGCGGCGCACGTAGGCCACCGGGTCTTCACGGTCGAACGGGGTCTCGTCGACGTCGGGCGAGACAATCGTCAACGACAGCCCGAGTTGTTCGAGCAACTCGCGCCGGCGCGGCGAACCGCTGGCCAGGGTCACGCTGGTCTCTTCAGCCACCGCTGACCGCCATCTCTGCCGCATCGTCCGGCACGGTGAGGTCGTCGAGGTGCTGCAGGTAGCCGTCGGGCAGGGCGACGCGGATGGGGCCGTTCGTGTGGCCGCGGCGAATGCGCTCGCCACCCTCCACGATCTGCATCGTCGGGTCGAGCGTCGCGATCAGGTCTTCCAGTTCCATCAGCGAACTGATGTTGCTGAACCGGCGACGCATCTCGCCACCCACCGGGTAGCCGGTGAAGTACCACGAGGTGTGCTTGCGGAAATCGCGCATCGCCAGATCTTCGCCCAAGTGCGGCACCAGCAGACGAGCATGCTCGGCCATCACTCGGCAGGCCTCACCCAGTGCAGGCGCAGGTTGCACGGGGCGGCCGCTCATGGCATCGACCAGGTCGCGGAACAGCCACGGGCGGCCGAGGCAGCCGCGGCCCACGACGACACCGTCGCAGCCGGTGTGCTCCATCATCCGCACCGCGTCCGACGCTTCCCAGATATCGCCGTTCCCCAGCACCGGGATCTCGGGCACGGCCTGCTTCAGCTCGGCGATGGCATCCCAGTCGGCGAGGCCCGCATAGTGCTGCTCGGCAGTGCGGGCGTGCAGCGCGATGGCGGCGACACCCTCCTCAGCGGCGATGCGACCGGTGGTGACGTGCGTGAGCAGCGAGTCGTAGAGACCCTTGCGAAACTTGATCGTGATCGGCACGCCGTAGGGCGCGGCTGCTGCGACTGCGCTGCGCAGGATGGCGCGCAGCAGGTTCGGCTTGGCGGGCACCGCCGCGCCACCGCCCTTGCGCGTCACCTTCGCCGCCGGGCAACCGAAGTTCATGTCGATGTGGTCGACGCGCCCTTCGGCGCACAGCATGCGGATGGCTTCACCCAACATCACCGGGTCGCTGCCGTACACCTGCAGGCTGCGCGGCTGCTCGTCGGCGCTGAACGTCATCATCCGCATGGTCTTGGCGTTGCCGTGCACGACGGCCGTCGCCATCACCATCTCGTTGACGTAGATCAGCCCGGGGGCGAACTGCCGGCACATCGTGCGGAACGGCGCGTTCGTGACCCCGGCCATCGGCGCCAACACCACTGGCGCAACGGGGGCGATCGGCCCGATCCTCAACGAGTTCACGGCTCGCCACGGTACCCTCCCCTCGCCTCCGCCCACCCGACTCCGCGTTTGAAGGCGCAGCCGCACCCGGTGCGGTTTGGGCTTCAAACGCTGCGGCCGGGCCCATTGCGTTTGAAGGGTTAACCGCACGCAGTGCGGTTAACCCTTCAAACGTGGTGTTAGGGGGCGGGCGGGACGGGGCCGGTGTGCAGGACGACCTCGATGCCACCGTTCGTCGTCGACAATGCCGGACGAAGTGGCAAGTGCAGCCGGGCCACGGGGGTATCGCTGGAGCCAAGCACGGCGACGTTCCAGCCGACGGCCTTCTCGCGCAGCACCGCGCCGAAGCGGTCGTAGAGGTTACGGATATCGTCGCCACCGACACGCTGACCGTAGGGCGGGTTGCACACGATCCAGCCAGCGCGCGGCGGCAACACCAGATCGCTGACAGCCCGCACCGCGGTTTCGATGTTGTCGCCCACGCCGGCCCGAGCGGCGTTCTCGATCGTCGCTGCGATCGCGCCCGCGTCCCGGTCGGAAGCGATGATCGGCGGGCACTTCTCCACCACATCACCGTCTGCGCCGCGCAGCACTCGCGCCCACGCGTCGTCCTCGAACGTCGGCCACTGCTGGAACGCGAACGAACGGTTGCGACCCGGCGCCATCCTCCGGGCGATCAGCGCAGCTTCGATCGCAATCGTGCCCGAACCGCAGAACGGATCGACGAGCGGCGTCTTGGCATCCCACTCTGAGGCGGTGACGAGCGCCGCGCCCAACGACTCGCGCAGCGGCGCCTTCCCAGCCGGGCCACGCCAGCCGCGGTGATGCAACGGCGCGCCGGATGCATCGAGGCTGATCGTAACGATGTCGTGCAGGATGCGGATGAGCACGACCTGCTCACCGAGCGGCCGAGCGAGGGTCTCCATCGCCCGCTCCTCCACCGCACCCGTGTGGTACAGCTTCGACTCCTTGTCGGAGGTCACCGACACTTGGACCCCAGCGTTCGGCGCGAGCCACTCGGACCACGGAATCGCGGCGAGGCCCTTCTGGAACGAGTGGAAACCGTCGGCCTTGAACCGAGCAACGCGGACCACCACGCGAGTGGCGGAGCGCGATCGCAGGTTGATGGCCCACAACTGCGGCCAGGTAACAGTGCACTCGACACCACCACGCACGGGGCGCGCTGGACGCACACCCAACTTCTGCACCTCGCCGAGCACGAGTGGCTCGAGTCCGGGTACGGCAACGACGAACGCGTCGATACGAGCACTCATGAAAGCCCCTTCACGGGTTGAACGACAGACGGAGGTTCGGGTACGCACCGGCGTCGAGCCCGGTAGGCCCGTCGGACTGCAAGCGGTGCCACCCGGCAGCGGCGATCATCGCTGCGTTGTCGGTACACATCGCCCGGCTGGGCAGGAAGCCGCGGATACCGGACTGCGTACAAGCGGAGAGGAACTCCTCGCGCAGGAGTGAGTTGGCAGCGACGCCGCCACCCAGCACCAACCCTCGGGCACCCACCTGCCGCGCAGCGCGCTGTGCCTTCTGCACCAGCACATCGACCACAGCGGCCTGGAAGGACGCGGCGACATCGGCCGCCGACACATCGGGGTGCTTGCGCACGTAGTTCATCACCGAGGTCTTCAACCCGCTGAAGCTGAAGTCGAGACCCTCGTGCAACATCGCCCGCGGAAACTTGATCGCTTCCGGGTCGCCGTCCACGGCCTCACGGTCGATCGCCGGCCCACCGGGATAACCGAGCCCGAGGAAACGCGCGACCTTGTCGAAGGCCTCGCCCGCCGCATCATCAATCGTCTGACCCAGCAGGCGGTACTGACCGTGGCCCTGCATCTCGATGAGCATCGTGTGCCCACCCGACACCAGCATCACGACCAGTGGGAACTCGAGCGTCGGGTCCTCCAGGAAGGCGGCGTACAGGTGCGCCTCCATGTGGTTGACACCGATGAACGGCACGTCCCACGTGAGCGCCAGCGCCTTCGCCGCGGACACGCCGACGAGCAGTGCTCCGACGAGACCCGGCCCGACCGTGCAGGCGACGGCATCGATGCGGTCGTCGGTGACGCCAGCCTCGACGATTGCGCGGGCGATCATCGGGTTCAGCAGATCGAGGTGCGCACGGCCGGCGATCTCGGGCACCACGCCACCGAACTGCGCGTGGAGATCGACCTGTGTGCTGACCGCACTGGACACGACGTCGTAGCCGCCCATCACCAGTGCAGCGGCGGTCTCGTCGCAACTCGTCTCGATACCGAGCACGAGGGTGGCGTCGTTGACCATCATCGCGTGGCCTCGGGGCACAGTTCCGCCAGATGGTGGCGGTATGCGGGAAGTGCGAGATCGTTGCACCACATGACGATGGCGTCCTCCACACTTTCGTAGTACTTCTTGCGCACACCCGCGGGGGCGAACCCGAACTCGCGATACAGCGCCTGCGCCGCCACATTGCTGACGCGCACCTCCAGTGTGAGCGCCTGACAGTTCCGCGCAATGGCCACCCATGCCAACTCCGCCAGCAGCCGCGTGGCAATGCCCTGACGCTGCCGGCTGGGGGCCACCGCGATGTTGGTGACGTGCGCATCGTCGATGACGAACATGAGACCGCCATAGCCGACGATCTCGGCACCATCGCGAGCGATGAGGTAATGGCGTTCGCCGCTCCGGGCGAGTTCGATCTCGCTCTGGAACACACCGGCCGTCCACGGCGCCGGGTACGAGGCATGCTCAATCGGCAGGACCGCAGCCACGTGACGACGGCGCAGCGGTTCGACCACGATGCGCTCGAACGACTGACGCCCCAGCAACTTGGCGAGCACGCTCATGCCGAGCCCTCCCGCGTCGACCAGTTGATCTGCGCGTCGGGTGCCCGCAGGTACATCGGCTGGATCTCCCACGGGTTCACCCAGTCCTCGCGCAACGCCCGAGCGTGCGCCAACTGCACCAGCGGAGCTGCCGACGGGTACGAGACGAACTGTTCGGCGAAGTCGCAGTTCACACCAGAGGCGATGTCGTCTCGGTACCGCAGCGCGCCATCGCCCACGCACACCACGTTCTGGCCGCGGGCAATCAGGTCGGCAACGAGATCGTCGACCGAGCCGACACACGGCTCCGTGACCCGTTGGACACCACCGGGTACAGGCCGGTAGAAGGCGTAGAACACTTCACCCTTGCGGGCATCGATGACGGCGGCGATCGTGCGGTCGGCATGGCGCAGCGGGAATGACAGCAGGTCGAGCGAACTGATGCCGATCATCGGCACGCGCAAGGCTTGGGCCATCGCCTTGCCGGCGGCCAAGCCGACGCGCATCCCGGTGAACAGTCCGGGCCCGATATCGACGGCGATCGCGCCGAACTCGGCGATCTGGACATCGGCCTGGCGGCAGACGAACTCGATGGCCGGCACGAGCGTCTCGGCGTGGCGGCGGCCACGTGACACCTCGAACATCGCGAGCACACCCTCGTGGCCGCCGATGGCCACGCTGACCTGCTGTGTTGCAGTCTCGATCCCCAGGATCAACATGCGAACCTCGTCACTGCTGCCTCGATGCGCTCCCAGCGAACGGCCCACGCGCGACCGGTCGCATCGAGTGTGATCAAGCGCACGTCGTCGGGTTCATCAGTGGCGCCCTGCTCGAGGCGCACTACCAGATGGTCGCCGAGCGAACGCCCGACGACGTCGCCCCATTCGACGAGCACGATTCCGTCACTCTCGACCAACTCGTTCAATGCCAGGTCGGCCACCTCGTGGTGAGTGGACAGGCGATACACGTCGGCGTGGTGCAACGTGATGCGACCGGCGTCGTAACTGTGCACCAACGTGTACGTCGGCGATGTGATCGGTTCGGTGACCCCGAGTGCTGCGCCGAATGCTTTGGCGAAGGCCGTCTTGCCGGCCCCCATCTCGCCAGCGAGCACGATCAGATCGCCCGTGCGCGACAACTCGGCCAGCGCCGCAGCAATGGCATTCGTGTCGGCGAGCGTCGAGGCGCGGAGGTGCAGCATGACCAGGTCAATGCTAGAGGCATAGGGTCATACGGGGCGGCGATCGATGCGCGCCGACAGACCGCACACGATCTCGTAGGCGATCGTGTCGAGTCGCGCCGCCCAGTCCGCAGCGGTGATGGTCTGGGCACCCTGGGTGCCGATGAGTACCGCCTCATCACCCACGGCCACGACATCGTCACCACAATCGACCATCAACTGATCCATCGTCACCGCCCCCACGATCGGCCGGTGGATGCCACCCAGCAGCACCGTGCCCTCCACGGAATGCAGGCGGCGGGGCACCCCGTCGGCATATCCGATCGGCAGTGTGGCCACGGTGGAGTCACGAAGGAATGTGTGCCGCAGACCGTAGGAGATGGCCTCACCGGCAGCGACCCGCTTCACGTGGCTGACGCGCGCTTTCAACGACAACGCGGGCCGCAACGAGCGGCAGAGATGGTCGACACCGGCACCGGGCGAGATGCCGTAGATCGCGATACCGACACGCACCATGTCGTAGCGCGCTCGCGGATGGGCCAACGCTCCCGACGAGTTGGCCGCGTGCACCAACGGCGGGTGGTACCCGGCGTTGCGGAGCGCGGTCAACGCCTCGTCGAAGCGATCGAGTTGCAGTGTGGTGAACGGATTGGCTGGCTCGTCGGCGGCGGCGAGGTGAGTGAACACACCGGCCAGG
>CAIXHI010000240.1 GCA_903919215.1 uncultured Acidimicrobiaceae bacterium | reverse complement strand
GCGAACGTGCCGACGACCTTGGTGCGGTTGTGCAGTTTGCGCACACCGTTGACGACACCCTGTTCCACGAGGTCGACGAGGCCATCGCTGAGAAGTTCGGTGTGCACCCCGAGGTCGCGGTGGTGCGAGAGTGCGCTCATGATCGCGTTCGGGATGGCGCCGATACCCGTTTGCAGGCACGCTCCGTCGGCGATGCGATCAGCAACGTAGCCAGCGATCGTGTGATCGACGGCGTCCAATGCCGGTGGCTGCGCCTCGTCGAGTTCACGTTCGTTACTGATCCAGCCTTCCACCTGACTGATGTGGATCTGGTTGCGGCCGAACGTTCGTGGCATGCGCGAGTTGACCTCGAGGAAGAACCGGCCGCGCCCGATGAAGCTGCTGGTGTAGTCAGCGGTGACGCCAAGGCTGAAGTATCCGTGGCGGTCGGGCGGCGACGCTGAGGCGATCACGAGCGGGTCGTTGGCCCGGCGCGCGATGTGGCCGTAGACCTCGCTGAAATGGTTCGGCACCAGTTCCACGGTGCCGGCCAGATAGCACGGGCGGGTGACCTGCGAGAGAAAGTAGGCGATGTGCCGCAGGCGATCGGGGTATGCGCCGTGCAAGTACGGACGGTCGTGTAGTGCGTGCATCTGGTGCACGGTGACACCAGCGATGTCGCCGCGAGCGGCAGCGGCCTCGATGGCATCCATCAACGCCACCGGCTCGCCTGCCCCCAACGGGACGACGATGTCGCTGTGCGGGCGGATGTGCTCGAGCACGGCATCGGCCGAGGCTGAGCAATTGGGGATCGGGGAGTGGTTCAGTGCTGGATCCAATCTCGTGAGCACGCCACCGCACGCTGCCATGTGGCGTGCGCGAGATCGGTGAACGTGCGGTCGGGTTCGGGTTCGAAGACAGCGTCGACCGTCCACTCGGCGGCGATCGCTGCGAGCGAGGGCCACACGCCCTCCGCCAGGCCCGCCAGGTAGGCGGCGCCGAGCGCGGTGGTCTCCTGATCGACGGGGCGCCGCACGGTGACTCCGAGTTGGTCGGCCTGCATCTGCAGCATCGAGTCCATCGCCGAGGCGCCGCCGTCGACGCGTAGGTCGGCGATCTGTACTCCTGCGGCAGTCGACATGGCGTCGACGGCATCGCGGGTCTGGTACGCCATGGCCTCCACGACGGCGCGGGCGAGGTGCGCCTTCGTGCTGCCGCGGGTGATGCCGACGATGGTGCCGCGTGCATAGGGATCCCACCACGGGCTGCCGAGTCCGGTGAACGCGGGAACGATGTAGACCCCGCCACTGTCGGCGACGGTGGCCGCGAGTGGCCCGACCTCGGCCGCGGACTCGATCACCTGCAACCCATCGCGCAGCCACTGCACGGCAGCGCCGGTGACGAAGATGGCGCCCTCGAGTGCGTAGGTGACCTTGTGTTCGGCGTGAGGGCCGTCGGCAAGTGTCCAGGCCACGGTGGTGAGCATGCCCTCAGCAGGTTGCGGGCAGGTGTCGCCCACGTTGAGCAACACGAAACTGCCGGTGCCGTAGGTGTTCTTGGCCATACCCGGGGAGAAACATGCTTGGCCGAACAACGCGGCCTGCTGATCGCCGGCGATACCCGAGATCGGGATGCCGGCGGGTACTCCGGCGCTGGCGGCAGTGACGCCGAAGCGGCCGCTGGACGGCCGCACTTCGGGGAGCGCATTCATTGGGATGTCGAACAGGTCGCACAGCGGTCGACTCCATTGCAGCGAACGGATGTCGAACAACATCGTGCGACTCGCGTTGGACGGATCGGTGACGTGTGCTGCGCCGCCGGTGAGCTTCCATACCAGCCACGAGTCGATCGTGCCCAAGGCGAGCGTTGCATCTCTGGGGATGTCGCGATTGGTGAGCAGCCACTCCATCTTCGAGGCAGAGAAGTACGGATCGAGCACCAGGCCGGTGGTCTCGCGCACGAGCGGCAGGGCGCCCTCGGCGAAGAGTTGGTCGCAGCGCTCAGCCGTGCGGCGGTCCTGCCACACAATGGCGGTGCCGTAGGGAATCCCGGTGTCGCGGTTCCATGCCAGCACCGTCTCGCGCTGGTTGGTGATGCCGATGGCTGCCACGCACTCGGCGCCGACGGAGCGGATGACGTCGGCGAGTGTGGCGACCGCTGCGCGCCAAATCTCGTCGGCGTCGTGCTCGACCCAGCCGTTGTCCGGGTAGTGCTGTGTGAACTCGCGGTAGGACGCGATCACATCACGAGCTCCAGGGGAGTTGGCGCCGGGGAAGATCGCCCGGCTGCGCACGCCGGTGGTGCCGGCATCGATCGCCACCACGCAGCGGCGACCATCACCTGCGAGGGGGTTCACCGCCGCTTGCCATTCGCGGTGCCACCGGTGCGCTTGGTGGGTACCGGACGGGCACGGGTGCTGGGTGCAGCGGCGGTGCGCCCGACCTGACGCGGCGGCTTGGCTGCGGCCTCGGCGCGCAGTTCGGCGAGCGTCTTGCGGACATAGCCGAATTTGGCCATCAGACCGACCACGCCCACATACATGAACGCGCCGAACAGAACTCCCAGGTAGCTGCCGGAATCGCGCTGTCCAGCGAGCAGGTACATGATCGCGGTCATGCCGACGGCGAAGGCCACTCCCTCTTTTGCGAACCGCTTCCACAGAACCGGCCTCGCCGAATCCCACGCCATTGCTGGTGTCACCCTTCCGGCAGTTGCCCCGCCATCGACGTTGGCATTCTGACAGATGGCGCGCATCAGCCCCAGAAGCCGAGGCGGGCGGCCGGTCGGTTCAGGGCTGTGCCGGCGTGGGGATCGCGGGGTAGGGCGGCTGCGCCGATTGCACCAACCCTGGATAGTCGTAGATCGTCAGCGGATCATTCTGCGCCTCACCGTTTCCGCTGGGCCATTGCTGATCGGAGCCCTCGACGAAGATCTTGACCGAGCGCACGCCGCTGAGTTCGGAGCCGGTGAACACCAGCTGCGCCACCGCCGAGATGAGCACCTGACCGGAGAGTTGCTGCAGATCCTTGCTCACGTCGATCACCAGCACGCCGGCTCGGGTCTGCGCTGACAGCAGCGCAAGGCCCAGCGGGAGGGCGGTGCGGAGTTGCTGTTCGATCTCGCCATCATTCGGGCCGGCGAACAGCGCATTGAGGAGCGCGGTGGGTGTCTCGTCGACATCGCGGGCGACGGCCTGCAACGTGGTGGACTGGCCGACAACTTCTGCTGCGAGCAGGTAGATCTTGGCGGTCCCGGTGGCGGCGCCGGCATTGCTGTCCGAGCCGATGCCGAGCGGCAGTTGGTTGGCGGCGGCGATGTCGCGTGGGTCGGCGTCGGCGCTGATGCCGCATGCGCTGAGGACGGCGATCCCGGCTGCGACCGTGGCGAGTGAGCGCATGATGCGGTTCATACGCCGACCTCATCGGCCGAAAGCTCGAGCACGAACCGGGCGCCGGGTTCGCCGTCGAGTCGGTCTTCCACCCAAACCCGGCCACCGTGCAGTCGCACGTGTTCGTCGACCAGGCTGAGGCCGAGACCCGCGCCATCGCTGCTGCTGCGACGACCGGCTACAGCTCCGCGTGCAAAGCGTTCGAAGATCAGGGAGCGCTCCTCTGCCGGTACACCGAGGCCATGGTCCTCGATCGTGATCCAGATGTGGGCCAACGGCTCGCCCTCACCCTCGGGCTCGGTGACGGTGATGGAGGCATCGCCCCCGCCGTGCAAACGAGCGTTGTCGATCAAGTTGGCGACCACGCGGGCCAGTCGTCGCCTGTCGCCGCGGATCACCACGCGCTCGGCGCGTTCGGTGACCGTCACCTTTGTGTGACGCATACTGCTGACAGCTACGGCCTGGCGGACGAACTCGGCCACCAAGAGGTCGTCCAGGTTGAGGCGAATGGCGCCGGCGTCGAAACGTGAAATTTCCAGCAGGTCTTCCACGAGGCCGCTGAAACGAGCCACGTCCGCGACGAGCAGATCGAGCGCCGCCTGAGCGCGTTCGGGCATGTCGTCGCGGCGGGCCTGCATCACTTCCGCGCTGGCCGCCAACGTCATCAGCGGCGAACGGAGTTCATGGCTGACATCGCTGGTGAACCGCGTGTCGCGCTCGACGCGCGACTGCAGCGCCGATGCCATGTCGTTGAACGAGTTCGCGAGCACTCGCAGATCTGGATCGACCGTGGGTTCCAGACGTGTGTCCAGACGCCCGCCGGCGATCGCCTTGGCGGCTTGGGCGGCATCGGCCAATGGCCGAACGGCTCTGCTGGCGGCCAAGGTTCCCAGGAGGGCGCCTGCGAGGGTGGTGATGAACCCGGCGAACAACAGGCTGAGCATCACGCTGTTCAACGTCGACGAGGCGTCGCTGAGTGGCACGAACTCGAAGTAGCTGGCCTTGAGGTCAGTGAGTGGTATCCCGATGACCAGCACGGCATCGCCGTCGATGACGGTGATCATCCGCGAGGGGGTGAGGTCGGTGAGGACGCGAGTCTGCAGCGCCGCTGGTATCGCGTCCGAGGTGAAGATTGGTGAACTGGTGCTCCACTTGCCGCGGAAGTTGATCGCGAATGGACCGACGCCCAGCGAGCGCAGACGGTCCATTGCCGGCTGTGCCGAAGGGTTGTTGGCGCTCAACTCGTTCTGGGCTACTTGGGCATGACCGTAGGCCTGGTCGGTGCCAGCCTTGTCGCGCTGGTTCACCACACTGGTTCGTGTGAATGTGTAGGCCACCGCCGCGAGGAAGCTCGACAAGACCAGTGCGCCGATGCTGAACATCAGCATGATGCGTGTGCGCAGGCTGAGCCGTCGCGGCTGCATTGCGGCGAGTCGGTCACGAAGCCGTTGCCACCGGCTGGGCGGTGTCGGCGCGCCTGGCTCGGCAGCGGCGTCGGCGACGGTCACGACTGCAAGCGGTAGCCGAGGCCTCGGACCGTGACCACGTGGCGCGGGTTGGCCGGATCCTGCTCCACCTTGGTGCGCAGGCGTCGGACATGCACGTCGACCAGCCGACCATCGCCGAAGTAGTCGTAGCCCCACACCTTGTCGAGCAGACTCTCGCGGCTGAACACTCGGCCAGGGTTCTGGGCCAGTTCACACAGCAGGCGGAACTCGGTCTTGGTGAGGTGCAGCTCGGTTCCCGAGCGGAGCACCTTGCCCTCGTCGGGGATGATCTCCAGATCGCCGAACACCAGCTTGGCGTGCGCTGCGCTGATGGGCCGGACTCGCCGCAGCAACGCGCGGATGCGTGCTGACAACTCTTTGGGAGCGAACGGTTTGGTGAGATAGTCGTCGGCGCCAGCCTCCAGCCCCGCCACCACATCGTGTGTGTCGTTGCGGGCTGTGACCATCACGATCGGCACATCGGAATGACGGCGCAGAGTGCGGCACAGTTCAAAGCCGTCCATCCCCGGCAACATGATGTCGATCAGCACCACGTCGGGGGTGGCGCGAGCGAAAAGTTCGACGGCTTCCTCACCGCTGCCGGCCTCGTCAACGGTCCAGCCCTCATCTTCGAGCGCGAGCTTCACCGCCGTGCGGATGCGTTCGTCGTCTTCGACCGAGAGGATGCGGGTTCCCACGTCACCCATCTTGCCAGGCCGGGGCAGTGATCAGGCGCGTGGCGCGAGGTCGGTGTCGATTGCAGCGAGTAGGGCGCGCATCGGGGCGAACAGTGCCGGGGTGGCGGCGAGCACCGACGAGTGGTGCACCGGCCCACCCTCGAGGCTGCCGAGGAGACACCCTGCCTCGCGGGCGATCAGTTCACCGGCGGCGAGGTCCCACGGGCCGAGCCACTGCTCGAAGTACACATCGATGCGCCCGGCAGCGAGGTTGCACAGGTCGGGCGCGGCGGCTCCCAGGCGGCGCACATCGCGGATCCGCGGCAGCAGTTCGGCCATCCGTCGAGCCTGCTCGGTGCGGCGCTCGACGTTGTAGGCGAACCCGGTGGCCACCAATGCGAGCGTGAGGTCGTCGGTGTCGCTGCAGCGGATCGGCTCACCGTTGAGCAAGGCCCCCTGCCCGGCGCGGGCGGTGAACAGTTCGTCGTTCGACGGCACGTAGACGACGCCGACGCGAGTGCCCTCAGCGGTGCGGGCAGCGATGGATACTGCCCACCCCGGAAGGCCGTAGAGAAAGTTGGTGGTGCCGTCGATCGGATCGATCAGCCAGTCGATGCCACTGCTGCCAAGAGTGTCGGTGCCCTCTTCACCCACGATGCCGTCGTGCGGACGCGCCGCGAGGATGCCTTCGACGATGAGCGCTTCGCTGGCTTTGTCGAACTCGGTGACCATGTCGGTGGCCGTGCTCTTGGTGGAGACCGCTGCGACGCCACGCTCGCGACGTCCGTCGCGGACCATCCTTCCGGCGGTGAGTGCGAGGCGGGTGGCGAGTGTCAGCAGCTCGCCGTCGGTATCGCTCACGAGTTGCGGTTCGACCGCTCGCGCTGCTCGATCTGGCGCCACTCGCCCACGGCGCGCAGCACCAGGACGGCGACGATGCTCATCCCGCCGGCCGCCAGCAGCGCACCGGTGAGTGTGCCGATGCCCTTCGGCGCGGCGCACTCCCCATGGCATTGCAGCTTCACCAACGTGTAGCCGATGAGGCCACCTGCGAAACCGCCGAGCAGGATCGCGACGAAGGCAGCCACGCGAGCGGCGGGCGATGGCAGCGCGGAGAGGGGCCGTTCCGGTTCGGTCACGGCCGCCAGCGTAACGATCTGGCGGGCGTCGCGCCCCTCCGACCACGTAGGCTCTTGCGCCGTGCGCACCACTGTGGTCGTCCCCACCTATAACGAGATCGACAACATCGAGCGGTTGTGCCGCGAGGTGCTGGACGCGGCACCGAACGTGCAGATCCTCGTCGTCGACGACGGCAGCCCCGATGGCACTGCCGAGAAGGCCGAAGCGCTCGGTCGCGAGCTGGGACACATCACGGTCTTGCGGCGCACTGAGAAGAACGGACTCGGGAGGGCATACCGGGCCGGCCTGCGTCGGGCGATCGACGACGGCGCTGAGATCTGTGTGCAGATGGACGCCGACCTGTCGCACGATCCGTCAGTGCTGCCGGCGCTCATCGCCAACGTCGAGCACGGAGCCGACCTGGCCATCGGCAGTCGCTACGTGCCGGGTGGCCGCACGGTCAACTGGCCCAAGCGTCGGCGTCAGCTGTCGCGATGGGGAAACCGTTATGCGGCGGGTGTCTTGGGCCTGGCGATCAACGACGCGACTGCTGGATACCGTGCCTACAGTTCGGCCGCGCTCGAGCGAATGCAGTTCGAGTCGGTGAAGGCCGAGGGCTATGGCTTCCAAGTGGAGATGACATACCGCTTGCTGCGCGTGGACGGGAAGATCGTCGAGTTCCCGATCACCTTCCACGACCGCATCGATGGTGTGTCCAAGATGTCGGGCGGCATCATCAAGGAAGCACTGTTCCTGGTGATCAAGCTCTGGGTCAGCGACTTCAAGGGTCGTCACCGGCGCCGCGCCGAGGGTGCGTGACATACCGTTCGCGAGTGGCACACTGAAACGATGCGACGCTGGATGGTGGGTGGTGCTCTCATCCGACACGGAGACGGGTTGGTGCTGGTGGGCAACCGTCGACGCGATCGCACGTTGGAGTGGACGCCACCGGGCGGTGTCATCGACCACGGCGAGACGCTGCTGGCCGGTCTGACCCGGGAGGTGTTGGAGGAGACCGGTTTGGTCGTTACCTCCTGGCACGGCTGTCGCTACACGGTGACAGTGGACGCTCCGGACATGGGTTGGCGCTTGGGCGTCGAAGCGTGGGAGGCCGATGCCGTCAGCGGCGACGTCGTCATCGCTGACCCCGACGGCATCGTCGAAGAAGTGCGCCACGTCAGCCTGGCCGAAGCCCCAGGCCTGCTGCAGTACAGCCCGCCATGGGTACATGTCCCGGTGAGCGCCTGGCTGGCGGGGTCGGCGGAGACCGCCTACAAGTTCGTCTTGCACGGTGCCGAACGCTCCGGCGGCCGTGTCGAGCGCGTGGAGTAGACGGCGATGGCAGCAGCATCCCGCACGATCCTGCATGTCGACATGGATGCGTTCTACGTCAGCGTCGAACTCCGTCGTCGCCCCGATCTGCAAGGGCAGCCGGTGGTGGTCGGTGGTACCGGCTCGCGGGGTGTGATCGCCGCCGCGTCATACGAGGCGCGTCGTTTCGGCGTGCACTCGGCAATGCCGTCCAGGACCGCCCGACGCATGTGCCCGCACGCAGTGTTCCTGCCGGGCGACCACGAGTTGTACGCGAAGGTCAGCGCTCAGGTGCACGAGATCTTCCGCTCGTTCACCCCGTACATCGAACCCCTCGCGCTCGATGAGGCGTTCCTCGATGTGAGCGGCGCGGTGCGCCTGTTCGGCGACGGGGTGCAGATCGGCCATCGGTTGCGCGACGACGTATGGGAGCAGCTGCAGCTGCGCTGCTCGGTCGGCGTGGCCCCGAGCAAGTTCCTCGCGAAACTGGCCTCGGTGGCTGCCAAACCGCGAGCTACCCCGTCAGGGGTGCACGATGGTGCAGGTGTTATCGAGGTGAAGCCGGGGGAAGAGCTGTCGTTCTTGCACCCGCTGCCCGTGAAAGCGTTGTGGGGTGTTGGCCCGGCCACGCTCGAACGGCTCGAGCGATTGGGTGTGCGCACGGTGCGCGATCTTGCGGCGCTCGACGAAGCGTCGATCGTGGCGGCGGTCGGTGCCGCACACGGACAGCACCTGTACCGGTTGGCCTGGGCGCACGATGACCGCCCGGTGGAGGTCGACCGGGGAATCAAGTCGGTGGGTCACGAGGAGACGTTTGCGAGCGATCTGTATACGCATGAGGACCTGCACCGGCAGCTGGTGCGCCTGGCGGACGCGGTTGCCAGCCGCCTGCGTGCGAACGGCACCGCGGCACGCACGCTCACGTTGAAGGTGCGGTTCAATGGCTTTCAGACCATCACCCGCTCGGTCACGCTGCCGGGTCCGATCGACACCGCTCACGCAATCGTCAAGGCGGTCGACCCATTGTTGCTGGCCATCGATCCGAGCCCCGGCGTGCGCCTGCTCGGAGTCAGCAGTGCCCACTTTGGTGCGGTGGCCGAGCAGCTCTCGATGGATCAGTTGCTCGAGCCCGGCGGGCAGACGCGGCTGGCGGCGGAACGCGAGTGGCAGGCCGCTGAGGAGACGATCGATGCGATCCGGTCGAGGTTCGGCAGCGCTGCCATCGGCCCGGCGAGCGCGGTGACTGCGAACGGTCTGCGCCT
>CAIXHI010000239.1 GCA_903919215.1 uncultured Acidimicrobiaceae bacterium | reverse complement strand
GGCCGGACACCAACGACATGAATCGCGCCCGACATGAATCGCGCCCGACATGAATCGCGCCCGACATGAATCGCGCCCGACATGAATCGCGCCCGACATGAATCGCGCCCGACGGCTACCAGGCTTGGTCGCCGGCGGATTCGTCGTCGTCAGGGAGGACGAGGTCCCAGCGGTCGCGGCAGTCTTCACAGCGATAGGCGACGATGTCGCCGGGCAGCCATTCGCCGTCTTCTCTCGGCTGGGTGAGCAGATGGCAGCGCCCGCCGCAGTCGATACAGATGATCGTGGCCTCGGGTTCCAACACAGCCCCTAGTCTGGCCGGAATGAGAGTCGTTTCGGGTGAGTTCGGCGGACGCATACTGATGACGCCCGAGGGCAACACCACCCGGCCCACCACCGACAAGGTGCGCCAGGCAGTGTTCAACTCGCTGGCCAGCATGGGTGTGGTGGAGGGCGCGGTCGTCGCCGATCTGTACGCCGGGTCCGGGGCGCTGGGTATCGAGGCGCTGTCCCGCGGCG
Organism: uncultured Acidimicrobiaceae bacterium; assembly: GCA_903919215.1. Classification (GTDB taxonomy): domain Bacteria; phylum Actinomycetota; class Acidimicrobiia; order Acidimicrobiales; family Ilumatobacteraceae; genus UBA668. Next base: position 4,092 of record CAIXHI010000239.1, on the reverse strand, counting down.
CGGAGAAGGCACTGTTCGTCGAGCGCGACCGGTCTGCGCTGAATGCTCTGCGCGGCAACATCGCCGCGCTCGACATCGAGGCCCGCTGTGCGGTGTATGCCACCGATGTGATGGCGTGGGTGCCGGCGATGCGCGGTGTCGACATCGCGTTCGTCGACCCGCCCTACGAGTTCGATGGTTGGCACAACCTGCTCGACAAACTCGATGCCGGCATGGTCGTCGCGGAGTCCGACGATCCGGTCGAGGCGCACCGCGGGTACACGCAGGTGCGCTCCCGTCGGTACGGCCGCACCTGGGTCACGCTGCTCGAACGGCTATCCTGATCCGCCAATGGCCACTGTCCTGTACCCCGGAAGTTTCGACCCGCTCCACCTGGGGCACATCGACGTCATCGAGCAGTCGGTGGCATTGTTCGGCAAGGTCGTGGTCGGCGTCATGCACAACCCGGGCAAGTCCACGGGCATGTTCGACCTCGAGGAGCGCAAGGAGATGATCCGGGCGAGCATCTCCTACCTGCCGTCGGTGAAGGTGCAGGCCTTCGAAGGCCTCGCGGTCGACGCGGTCAAGCAGATCAAGGCGGCGTTCATCGTCAAGGGTTTGCGCACCGGCGGCGACTTCGAGGTCGAGCAGCAGATGGCCCACACCAACCACGCCGTCAGCGGTGTGCGAACGGTCTATCTGCCCTGCAAGCCAGCCCTGGTCTCCATCAGCAGCCGATTCATCCGCGAAATCGCCCAGTACGGTGGCGATGTCACCTCCCTGGTGCCGGCGCCGGTGGCGGCCCAACTCGCCAAGCTGTTCCCTCCCAAGGGCAACGGCTGAAGGACGCAGAGAACTCATGACGTACGACGACCAGTTCGACGAAGAGTACGACGATCCTCGCCTCGAGGATTCCGACGCGTTCGTACGTGCCACCAACGGCTATGTCGGTGACGCCGAGGCGTTGTTGCGGCGGGCGGTCGACATCATCGCCACTGCGCCCACCATGCCGCTGTCCTCGTCGCCGCGTATTGATCGCGATGAGATCATCGAACTGCTGGAGGAGACGCTGCATCGGCTGCCCGACGAGATGCGTCAGGCCCGCTGGATGATCAAGGAGCGTCAGGAGTTCGTCGCCAAGACTCGTCGCGAAGCCGACGAACTGCTGGAGGCCGCCCGCGTGCAGGCCGAGCGGATGGTGCAGCGCACAGAGGTCGTCCGCGCCGCCGAGTCGCGAGCACGTCAGATCAACGAGGCCGCCGAGACCGACGCCCGTCGTCTGCATCATGAGACCGAGGACTTCCTCGATCAGCGTCTGGCCAGCTTCGAGATCCTGCTCGACAAGCTCAGCAAGACCGTGCACGCTGGTCGTTCACGGCTCGCGATCGGTGCGCATCGCGAGGAACCGACCGCCGAGGACGACGACCCCACAAAGGGTTTCTTCGACCAGGATCGGTGAGTCCGATGGCCAACGCCTTGCGCGTGAATGCGGCCGAGGTGCTGCGGCGTCCCGGTACCGAGAAGCGATTCGACCTGCGTGTTGCGCTGGCCGACCTCGAGATCATCGGCGACGAACGGTTTCCCGAGGGTGCCGATGTCGAGGTGCATTTGCGCCTCGAATCGTTGTCCGACGCGATCGTCGTCGATGGGCGACTCCTCGTACCGTGGCACGGCACCTGTCGGCGCTGCCTGGTCGAGACCGGGGGGATCCTGGAGTGTGTGGTGCGCGAGTTGTACCAGCGCACGCTCACCGATCCCGAGGCGTTCGAGCTGGAGGGCGACCAACTCGACCTGCAGCCGGTGGTGCGCGAGATCCTGCTGCTCGACACGCCCAGTACGCCGTTGTGCCGCCCCGACTGCGCTGGACTGTGCCCTACGTGCGGCACCAACCGCAACGAGGATCCGTGCGCGTGCGCGGCACCCCCCACCGATCAGCGCTGGGATGGGCTCGCCGGACTGAAAGACCTGCTGCCACCCGATTGACAGGTAGCAACCGGCCGGTGCTCGCCGCTAACCTCTCATAGCTCGTGTGCCGAGGGAGCGTCCCTCCGCCAACTCCGGGAGTCAACATGGCTGTTCCCAAGAAGAAGAAGTCGAAGTCGAAGACGCGCAGCCACCGTGCTGGCGCCTGGAAACTCGGCGCCCCGTCGCGCAGTCTGTGCCCGCGTTGTGCGGCCGCCAAGCTGCCGCACACGGTCTGCCCCAGCTGCGGCTGGTACAAGGACCGCGTCGCTGTCGAAGTCGGCTGAGTCAAGGCGAAGTCATGCTGCCGGTCGCTGTTGACGCGATGGGTGGCGACAAGGCTCCGGGCGAGATCCTCGCCGGCGCCCACGCCGCCGCTGCACTGGGCATCTCCGTGGTGCTTGTCGGGCCCGAAGGGCTCGATGGCTGTGGCGACCTTCCCCTGATCTACGCGTCCGAAGTCATCGCCATGGATGACGATGCGGCGCAAGGCGTCCGGCGCAAGAAGGATTCCACTCTCGTGCGCGCCGCCGAGGCGGTGCGCGACGGCAAGGCTGGGGCGATGGTCTCGGCCGGCAACACGGGCGCCACGATGGCGTCGGCGTTGCTGCGTATGGGTCGTATCCGTGGCGTCAACCGCCCGGCAATCGCCACCGTCATCCCTGTGCCGGGGCTGCACCCCAACATCCTGCTCGACTCTGGCGCCAACGCCGAGGTGCAGGTCGAGTGGTTGGGTCAGTTCGCCCGCATGGGCAGTATCTACGCTCGGCACCGTTTCGGCGTGGAGGTCCCCAAGGTTGGGCTGCTGTCGATCGGCGAAGAACCCGGCAAGGGCGACTCGCTGCGCAAGGAAGCGTTCGAACTGCTCTCCAACACTCCTGGAATCGACTTCATCGGCAACGTCGAGGGTCGCGACCTGATGTTGAAGACGGCCGACGTCATCGTCACCGACGGCTTCACTGGCAACGTTGCCTTGAAGACGCTGGAGGGTGGCCTGAAGACGTTGTTCAACGCCTTGCTCACCGCGTTTGCCAGCGAGCCGCACTACAAGGAGCATGCCGACGCCTTGTTGCCGGCGCTGCTGCCGCTGCACGCCGAGATGAGCCCCGACACGTATGGCGGCGCCGTGCTCCTCGGCGTCGATGGCATCTGCATCATCAGCCACGGTTCGTCCGGCGAGCGGGCGATGCTGAACGCGATCAAACTGGCCGACGAGATGGCCCGCAGCGGCCTCGTCGACGAGATCACGGCAGCCTTCGCCACGGGCGAGTAACCTTTCTCCGCTTGCCACACATCGTGGCACCACTTGTTCCGGAGTACCGCAGTGCCTGCTGAAACCCATGTCGAACAGGGCCCTCTCGACCGCCACGGTGTGTTCGAGATCGTCCGCGCCAACCTGGCCGACATCCTCGAGATCGACCCGTCCACCATCTCCGAGGGCCAGTCGTTCGTCGACGACCTCGATGCCGATTCTCTCGCGCTCATCGAGCTCGTCGAGGCGCTCGAGGAAGACCTCGCCGAGCGTTCGGTCGGCTTCCGCATCGAGGACGAAGACCTCGTCGATCTGAAGACCGTGCGCGATGCGGTCGACTATGTGTTCGAGCGCGTCAAGGGCAACTGACATCTCGGTGCGGCCCGAACCCGATCTCACCGAGTTCCGGCAGCGTCTCGGCTACGAGTTCAAGGATCCGGCGTTGCTTCGCCGCGCCTTTGCTCACCGCAGTTGGTGTGCCGAGGTGGGTGGGCTGCCCAGCAATGAACGGCTCGAGTTTCTCGGTGACGCAGTGCTGGGCTGGGTGGTGGCCGATATCGCCTACGCCCGTCACGATGAACTCGCCGAGGGCAAGCTCACCGACCTGCGCAAGAGCGTCGTCAACGCCTCGACGTTGGCCGAGATCGCGCTCGAGATCGGTATCGGCGAGTGCCTCCTGCTGGGCAAGGGTGAGGATGCTGCGGGTGGGCGCACGAAGCCGTCGATCCTCAGCGATGCCCTCGAGGCCGTATTGGGAGCGGTGTATCTCGACGGTGGCACTGCGGCAGCATTCGCACTGGTCGAGCGGTTGGTCGCCCACCGCATGACGAGCGCTGCGCTGCGTCTCGACCGGCTCGACTACAAGACCGTGCTGCAGGAACTGACTGCTCGGATCCACG
>CAIXHI010000238.1 GCA_903919215.1 uncultured Acidimicrobiaceae bacterium | reverse complement strand
GAGGACGCCGGCAAGTACAAGCCCGAGCAGCTGTGCGTGATCTCCACCGGTTCGCAGGGCGAGCCGATGTCGGCGCTGGCGTTGTTGGCTCGTGGCGAGAACAAGTGGGTGAAGGTCAGCGACAACGACACGGTCATCCTCTCCAGTCACGCGATCCCTGGGAACGAAGGCAACGTCAACCGAGTGATCGACGACCTGCTGCGCGCCGGTGTCGAGGTGGTGCACAGCGGCATTGCCGACGTGCACGCCACCGGCCACGCCCAGGCCGATGAGCTCAAGACCTATATGTCGATCACCGAGCCCGAGTGGCTGGTGCCGATCCATGGTGAGTACCGCCACATGGTGGCCAACGCCAAGCTGGGCTATCTGATGGGCATCCCCAAGGACCACGTGCTGGTGTGCGAGGACGGCGACGTGCTCGAACTCAGCGACGACGGACTCAAGGCGATCGGCCGGGTGCCTGCTGGCTACCTGTACGTCGACGGCATCGTCGGCGATGTCGGCCAGGGCGTCCTGCGCGACCGCCGGGTGTTGGCCGAGGAGGGCGTCGTCGTGGTGGTGGTCACGGTCGATCTCCAGACGCGCAAGGTGCTCACCGGCCCCGAGATCATCACCCGTGGCTGGGTGTACGCCCCGGAGGCAGAGGATCTGCTCGACGAGGCGTGCGACCGTGTGGCGGCCGTCCTCGAGGCGTCGTTGGCGGCTGGTGTGAAGGATGTCGAGTCGCTCGAGCGCGATGTGCGCAAGGCGGCGGGCAAGTTCGTCAGCGAACGCACCAAGCGTCGGCCGATGATCGTGCCCGTCGTGATGGAGACCTGACCCCGCCGTCTAAGTGACGGTGCACTCGGCGGTCAGTTGCTCGCCGAGTGGTGGGATGCCGCCGATCGTGGTGGGATACGGAGGCGTGGTCAACAACGTCGCTACCAGCTCGCGTACATGCGCGGCGTCCCAGCGGTTGGGGATGATGACCGGGGGTGTCAGCAGCAATGTGCGCACCGCGTCCTGACCGCCCGCCGCTGCATACCGTTCGATGAGTTGCACGAACTCCGGTAGACGTTCGCGGGGTATGTCGGTACGAACCGAGTCGCCGAACGCGTCAACCAGTGCCCCGAGCCCGGTGGCGAGTGCCTTCGGCGTTGCGGCCGCAGCGATACCGGCCAGCACACATCGCTGACGCCCCATGCGCTGGTAATCGCTGTCGGCGTGGCGGGAACGGGCGTATGACAACGCGAGCGTGCCGTCGAGGTGCTGAGTGCCCTTCTCGAACCACTTCGGCACGGTGTGTTTCGCCTCGGACGGATTGCCTGGTGCGGGCACTCGCTTGGTGATGGTGACGTCGATCCCGCCGAGCGCGTCGACGACACTGATGAACCCGCCCATATCGACGAGCACGTAGTACTGGATCGGCACACCGAGCAGTTGTGCGATGCCCAACTTGATTGCCTGCGCTCCGGCGTCGGCACCGCCGCCAGCGAGTGCCGGGCGAGAGTGCACATACGGATACACCGCGTTGGCGAGGTCGGTGAAACCGCGCGGGAACTGTTCGGCCAAGGGAGTACCAGGCGGAAATGGAAGCTGCGTCAGGTTGCGCGGCACGGAGATCATCGCGGTGTCGCCCGTCTCGGGATCGATCGATACGAGGATCATCGAGTCGGTGCGCAGGCTCCACCGTCCCTTGCCGGCGTCGCCCCCCAACAACAGCACATTGACGCGGTCGGCGCCCGGGAACGGCGGACTCGTGGTGGAGGTCGTGCTGCTGCTCTCCGGTAACGAGCCGGTGCCCGGATCGGTGTGGGGAGGCAGCGTGCCGGGCTGGGCCGTCTGGGCATCACCAGAGCCGAACACCCGCTCGACGGCGCGGTCAGTGCGCCAGACATAGCCGGCGGCGACCACGAGTGGCGTGACGCCACCGAGGATCAGCGTTGCGGCCGTCGTTGCGGCGACGACCGTGCGCCACGCGCTGTGCTCCGGACGGGCCAACCAGGCCACCTCCGCCGCCGTCCACAGACGGGTGACCGCCAGCACGATCAGCGCTGCGGCAAGCGCGAGGAATCGGGCGCGATCGGCGACGATGTCGGCCGCCAAGGCGGCGAGGCTGCCGTGTGATCGCGAGGTGGCGATCACCCATAGCAGCAGGGCGTTGCCCACTATGCCGCTTCCCGTGGCGACGATGAGGCCCCATCGGCGCGTGTTCGCCCGGATGACGAGGTGACCAGCGCCGGGTGCGAGTAGCGAGCACACGACTGCGGCGAGGCAGACCCATAGGCCGTGCAGGTTCGTGCCGGGCGGGTTGGTGTCCGCTGTCTCGTCCGGCTGCATCCCCACATCATGCGCACGAGGCCTAGCCTCTCGGTGTGCATGCCGTGAAGACACCGTTGGCCGCCTTGTTGATCGGCCTCGCAGCCATCGTGACCGTGGCGTGCAGCGACAACGGTGGCTCGGCGGGCGCCACCTCCACCACGTTGGCCCAGCAATCAGCGCCCGACCCATCCTCGACGGAGATGCCGGTGCTCGACCAGATCCCACTGGCGATCGCGGCGCTCGAGGTCGAGTTGGGTGGTCCTCAGCGGTATTTCGAGATCAACGCCACTGTCAAACTGGTGAACCTGTTCGTCGCCCTCAACGACGGCGCGATCGCGCAGCCATGGGTGTTCGTCGGCGGCGAGTTGTCGTCGCGTGAGGGCCAGACCGCCAGCGGCGGCACGTTCGCTGCGACCGGTCTCGATTTCGATCCGACCCTGGTGCTCGGCAACGTGATCGAGCAGTTACCCGGTGCGCTGCTCGACAGTTTCTACATCCACGGCGATGGGCAGGGGCACTTGTTGTATGGCGTGCTGCTCACTTCGGCACAGGGCGGCGGCCTCGATGTGGTGCTCGGTCCGAAGGGTGAGGTCAAGTCGGTCGACCCGGTGAACTGAGCCAGTGGCCACCCCGACGCGCGCCCCCTTGGTACCGTGAGACAAATGGCAACCTGGGGCCAACCCAACCGACGATCCAAGACGAAGCCGCGGACGGGTACGAACACGCGCCCAGCCGCTCGTCCCGAGACGGCAGAGCTGCCCCGTTCGCGTCGCGACAACGCGTCGGCCGAACTCCGCGAGGCGGTCGAAGGCCGGGAGAACGAGTTCTGGGGTATCGGGTTGGTGGCCATCGGCCTGTTGCTGGGCCTCGGCGTCTACATGGGCGGCCATGCCGGCCCGGTTGGTCGTGGCGTGGCCACCGTCGTCGGCTGGTTCTCTGGTGTCGGCCGGTTCCTCGTGCCCGTTGCGCTGGTGAGCGCCGGTGCGGCACTCATCAAGCGCGGCCACAGCGGCCACCGCTGGAGGCTCACCCTCGGGTGGGGGTTGTGCGTCACTGCTGTGCTCGGGGTGCTGCATGTTGCTCGCAATCCGCACAGTCTGAAGGAGATGGGCAAGGCCGGCGGCTGGCTGGGAGCGATGTTCGGCGCGCCATTACGTGGCTTGCTGGCACCCGCCGGTGCCGTGCTGGTGCTGGTATTGCTGCTCATCGTCGGGCTGATGCTCATCACCGGCAGTTCGCTGCGCACGCTGGCGGGGAATGCGGGCAAGAGCATGGACACGGTGATTCGTCCGCTCGGTCGCAGGATCCGCTCGACGATGGATCAGGTGTCGACGTTGCAGAGCGAGCGCGGGGGCACTGACGCCGACCCCGGTGGGTTCGCTGGCCCGGCGCTCTACGACGGTGAGGCGGAGAACGACTGGGATCCGCCGGCGGAGCCGAAGAAGACCCGCCAGCCCAAGGGTGCACCACGTCAGGTTCCTGTCGACACAGGCCCCGGCGAGCAAAGCGAACTGGAACTCGGGCCGGGCGCGCAGCGCGGTCAGTGGCAGTTGCCGCCGATGAGCCATCTGCAGCGCAGCACCAATCAGGTGATCAACAAGGCCGAGGTTGAGGCCCGCGGTCGCACGTTGGTCGATTCGCTGATGTCACACGGTGTCGAGACCAAGTTGGTGGGCCAGACGGTCGGCCCCACCGTCACGCGCTACGAACTCGAGTTGGGGCAGGGCGTCAAGGTGGCGCGGATCACCAGCCTCACTCGCGATATCGCGTATGCAATGGCGGCGGTCGATGTCCGCATTCTGGCCCCCATTCCTGGTCGCTCGGCGATCGGTGTCGAAGTGCCGAACCACACACGGCAGTTGGTGAGCCTGGGCGACATCATGAACGCCCCCGAATCGAAGACTGCGACGCACCCGCTCGATGTGGCCATCGGCAAGGACATCGCTGGTCGGGCCGTGTTCCTCAACCTGTCCACGATGCCGCACCTGCTGATTGCGGGTACCACCGGTTCGGGCAAGTCCAGTGGTCTCAACTGCATCATCACGTCGTTGCTGATGCGCACCACGCCAGATCAGGTGCGGCTGATCCTGATCGACCCCAAACAGGTCGAGATGGGACAGTACAACCGCTCGCCGCACTTGCTGACGGAACCGGTCACGAACCCGAAGAAAGCGGCCAACGCCCTCAGCTGGGCGTGCAAGGAGATGGATCGGCGCTACGACCTGTTGTTCGAGGTCGGCTTCCGCGATATCACCGGCTACAACGCAGCCTACGAACGTGGCGAACTGACCCCCGAGTCGGGCACCGAGGCCGACAGCTCCACAGTGCACGAACGTCTGCCCTACATCGTGGTGGTCGTCGACGAGTTGAACGACCTGATGATGGTCGCCGCCCGCGATGTGGAAGAGAGCATCACCCGGATCGCACAGAAGGCCCGTGCAGTGGGCATCCACCTCATCGTCGCCACACAGCGTCCGTCGGTGAACGTCATCACCGGCGTGATCAAGGCCAACATCCCGGCGCGTATCGCCTATGCCGTCAACAGCCTCACCGACAGTCGTGTCATCCTCGATCAGCCGGGCGCAGAGAAGCTGGTGGGCAAGGGCGACATGTTGCTGCTGCCGGGCAACAGCAACGTGTCGCAGCGCATCCAGGGGTCATTCGTCAGCGAGGAAGAGGTGCGCAAGATCGTCGGCCACTGGCGACGTCAGGCACCCGAGCCGGTGTACGCCACCGGCGTCGAGGGTGAGGACGCCGATGGCGGCATTCTCGGCGGCGGCAACTTCGGCGGCAACGGCGAGGACAGCGACGAGGACGAAGTGCTCATGCGTCAGGCGCTGGAACTCGTGGTGCGCAGTCAGCTCGGCAGCACCTCGATGCTGCAGCGCAAGCTGAAGGTCGGCTTCGCCCGCGCAGGTCGCATCATGGATCTGCTCGAGCAGCGCGGTGTGGTCGGTCCCAGCGAAGGTTCCAAGGCTCGCTCGGTGTTGATGACGGTCGAGGAGTACGACCTGCTGCAAGAAGCGCATCGCAATCGATGAAGGTGGTTGCCGAAGGTCTGCGGTTCCCCGAGGGGCCGGTGGCGATGCCCGACGGCAGCGTCGTTCTGGTGGAGATGTTCGGTCAGCGTGTCACCCGCGTGCACCCTGATGGGTCGAAGAGCACGGTGGCCGAGGTGCCCGGTGGTCCCAACGGGTTGGCGGTAGGCCCCGATGGTGCGTTCTACCTGTGCAACAACGGTGGCAGTTTCACTGCGCAGGAGTTCCGCGCGATGACGTTCCCTGGGCGCTTCGACGACACGCGCTACCTGGGCGGCAGCATCCAGCGACTCGACCCGGTCACGGGCGAACTCACCACGCTGTACACACACTGCGATGGGCGTGCGCTGCGGGCGCCCAACGACCTTGTCTTCGATGCGCACGGCGGCTTCTGGTTCACCGATCACGGCATTCGCGATCGAGCCCGTCGCACGGGCGACATCACCGGTGTGTACTACGCACTGCCTGATGGGTCGCACATCAGCGAGCAGGTGTTCCCCACGGATGCTCCCAACGGCGTCGGCCTGTCGCCCGACGGCAACGTGTTGTATTGGGCCGAGACCGACACGGGCCGCGTGTGGCGCCGCCGGGTGGTGGCACCTGGTGTGCTGGAGAAGCCGGCCGCGCTCGACGGCTGGCCGTGCCTGGCGGGTCTGCCCGGCCACCAACTGCTCGATTCGCTGGCCGTCGATGGTGACGGCAACGTGTGCGTCGGCACGCTGATCAACGGTGGCATCACGGTCATCTCGCCGCACGACGGCAGCATGCGGCACATCCCGGTCGATGATCGTCTGGTCACGAACATCTGCTTCGGTGATTCGGACGGCAGTGGCGAGTACTGCGACGCCTACATCACGGGGTCGTCGACGGGCCGGTTGTTCCACATGCGCTGGCACACCCGCGGTCTGCGCCTGCACTGGCAGTGAGCGCGTCCGCTTGATATCGTCAGATATCAGGAGGTGGCACGCCATGACCGACATCCTCATTCGCGACATTCCCGACGAGGTGATCGCCGCGATCGACGCCCGGGCCAAGCGAGTAGGGCTGTCGCGCGCCGAGTACCTCCGCCGCACGCTCGAGCGGGAGCGTGCCGGTAGCGCGAGCCCCGTCAGCCTCGATCACCTCGCACGCGTCGCGTCGCTGGCGGCCGACCTCGACGACCCGGATGTGATGTCCGGCGCGTGGTCGTGACTGCCTGGCTGATCGACAAGTCGGCGCTCGTCCGACTGAGCACTGCGGTGAACGCTGTGGAATGGGCCGGTCGGATCGATCGTGGCCTGGTGCGCATCTCCACGGTCACGCGACTGGAGGTCGGCTACTCGGCTCGCACTGCTGCCGACCACCGCACGCTGCTGGCTGAGCCACCCGTCTCGTCGATGCCCGTGGAGTACCTCACCCCGACGATCGAAGACCGCGCGCTCGAGTTGCAGCTGGCACTCGCCGAGCGCGGCCAACACCGCGCCCCGTCGGTTCCCGACCTGTTGATTGCCGCGACTGCCGAGTTGGCCGACCTGACCGTGTTGCACTTCGACAAGGACTTCGAACTGATCGCGGAGCTCACCGGGCAGCCGGTGGAACGCCTCGACGTGGCGTGACGGGGCTCAGGTGGTCTCGCTGGGTGAAGGCAAGTCGGCCCGCAACTGCCGCGACTACCGCTGGCCGACTGACACTGCTGGGACTATTCCTTCCCAGAAAAAGTCCTGGTAGAAGTGTGTTTTCGGGGTTGTTGCCGCGCGAGTGAATTGATATGTTCACGAACATGGGTTCGATCTCTGATCTGGCACCGGACACCCCGGCGGACGAGCAGGACATCATCCTGTCCGCAGACGAACTCGTCGCCCAGATGGTCGTCCACGAACGCAATGCGGCCCGTCTTGCGCTCGCGCTGCGGCGGTTGGAGAACACCGGCGAGCTGGGTATCGACGGTGCCGTTTCTACCCGCGCCTGGCTGCGCGATCGTTGCCGCATGACCGACGTACTGGCCGGCCGCTGGGTGGCCCAGGGCCGCTTCCTCGACCGCTTCGACAGCATCGCTGGCCTCGCGCTCTGCGGCGCCGTCTCTGCCGGCCAGGTCGACACGGTGCGCGCGTTCTGCCCGCCCAAGCTGCAGCCGCTGATGGATCAGCAGCACCGTGAACTGATGCCGTTCCTCGCTGCGCTGGACGCGGAGTGCACGGTGAAGGTGATGGATGAGTGGCGCAAGAAGGCCGAGGCCATCGTGGATGCGGATGCTCCGCCGTCGGAGGCCGATCGGTCGCTACGGATGAGCCGTGCCTCGGACGGTGCGTTGCTGGGCACGTTCGAGATGTACGGCGGGGCGGCCGCCGAAGTGGAGGCCGCGCTGAAGACTGCGGCCACATTCGAGGGCGAACACGACACGCGCACCAAGGCGCAGCGCGATGCGGATGCGTTGCACGACATTGCCGCGTTCTACAACCGGCAGAACGAGAAGCCCACCACGAAGCGCCGTCACCCCCACGTGGAGCTGGCACTGCGCGGCGACACCCTCACGACGGATCTGCTGCACGGTGAGCACCCCGAAACGGGCCGCCTGTTCGACCACGCCACCACTGAAACCGTGTTGTGCGACTGCCTGATCCACCAGATCATGCTCGGCACCCACGAGTTGCCCATCGGCTACGGCCGGGCGCGCTACAGCGTGCCGCGTCACCTGTTCCGCCTCACCGCCCAACGCGACGGCGGTTGCCGGTTCCCCGGCTGCGACCGACCGGTGGCCTACTGCGACGCCCACCATCTGCACCACTGGCGCAGGGGCGGCCCCACTGATTTCGACAACCTCGGCCTGCTCTGCAATCGCCACCACCACCTCGTCCACACCGCGCGCATCGAGGTCAAGCTCGAGCCCGACGCCACGATGCACTTCACCTGGCCCGATGGCCGGCATCGCACCACCATGCCCCGCGGCAAACCGCCCGGAATCCCACGACCACCGGTGTGAACCACCTCTAGCCTGGTCTGTCTATGGGTCAGCGCTTCTACGTCGAGACCTTGGGTTGCCCCAAGAACCAGGTTGACAGCGACAAGCTGATCGGCACGCTGTTGGCCGACGGTATGACCGCGACCGACGATCCGTCGAAGGCCGACCTCGTCGTGGTGAACACGTGTGCGTTCATCGACGAGGCACGCAAGGAGAGCATCGACACGATCCTCGCCCTCGAGGATCAGCGCAAGAAGGGCGGCCGCCTGGTGGTCACCGGCTGTATGGCTGAGCGCTACGGCAGTGAGTTGGCCGAGGCGTTGCCCGAGGTCGATCAGGTGTCGGGGTTCGGCGTGCCCGTGAACCTGATGTCGAAACCCGGCAAGAAGAAGATTCCGCTCTCCATCGTGCCCACGCTCGACCTGTTGAACCTGCCCCGGCCGAAGTCGACCAGCCCGTGGGCCTACGTGAAGGTCGCCGAAGGCTGCGACCGCACCTGTGGATTCTGCGCGATCCCGTCGTTCCGCGGCCCGCAGCGCAGCCGCGATGTCAGTTCGATCCTCCACGAAGTCGATGAGTTGGGTGCCAAGGAGATCGTGCTCATTGCGCAAGACCTCGCCAGCTACGGCAAGGACCGCCCCGACGAGTTGGGTGCCGGCTCGATCGTGCCCCTCGTTCGTGCGGTGTCGGCCAAAGCCGCATGGACCCGCCTGCTGTACCTGTACCCCAGCGACCTCAGCGACGATCTCATCGATGCGATCTGCGACACGGGCGTGCCGTACTTCGACCTGTCGTTGCAGCATGTCAGCAAACCGTTGCTCCGACGTATGCGCCGGTGGGGCGATGGAAAGCGGTTCCTCGACCGCATCAACGACATCCGCGATCGCGAGCCCGACGCCGCGTTCCGGAGTAATTTCATCGTCGGCTATCCCGGTGAGACCGAAGAGGATCACGATCAGTTGCTGGCGTTCATCGAGCAGGCGCAGCTCGACTGGTGCGGATTCTTCGCCTACAGCCCCGAAGAGGGCACGTACGCGATGGAACTCGATGGCACGGTGCCGACCGGACTGATGAACCAACGGCTGGCCGAACTGCGCGAGATGCAGGACGACATCACCGCCACGCGGCGCGACGAGCTCATCGGCCGCACGGTAAAGGTGCTGGTGGATGCGCCGGGTGAGGCGCGCAGCACCCGTGAGGCGCCGGAGATCGACGGTGTCATCGAAGTGCCGCACGATCTGGCAGTGGGTGAGTTCCACGAGGTGCGCATCGTTGATGCCATGGGCCCCGATCTCGTGGCAGACTCGCTCTGATGCCTGTCGACCCGTCTGCCGTCAAGACCTGGGCCAACCTCGTCACCGTCGCGCGCGTGCTCATCGCGCCGTTGATGCTGGTGCTGATCCCTGATGATCGTGCTGGCAGTTGGGCAGCGTTCGCCCTCTGGTTCGTGCTCTGCTCCAGCGACGGCATCGACGGCTACCTGGCCAGGCGTCACGGCGCCACCACCTTGGGCGCCTTTCTGGATCCGCTGGCCGACAAGATCCTCGTGCTTGGCGCGATGTTCATCCTGGTGGCCAACGACACGTTCTGGATCGTGCCGGTGGCGATCGTCACCGCCCGCGAGTTGCTGATCAGCCTGTACCGCACGTTCGTGGCGTCGAAGGGTGTCAGCGTGCCGGCCAGCAAGGTCGCCAAGTGGAAGACATTCGTGCAGCAGTTGGCCGTCGGCTTCGCGATCATGCCGATCACCGCCCAAGACGCCACCTGGTTGTGGATCTGGCTGTTGTGGATCTCGGTTGCGCTTGCCGTGATCAGTGGCGGTCAATACGTGTACCGGGCGATGCGCGGTGTCACCGTCGAGCCCGACCCGGCAAACGCGATCTGACCGATGCGCTGCGATGTCATAGCCGTCGGCACCGAGTTGTTGCTGGGCCAGATCACCGACACGAACAGCCAGTGGATCGGCGAACAGTTGGCACTGGCCGGTATCGACAGCCTGTTGCAGGTGAAGGTCGGCGACAACCTGGCGCGCATCACCAGCGTGCTCGTGCGGGTGTTGGCCGACACAGACGCGGTCATCATGTGTGGTGGCCTCGGCCCCACGCACGACGACATCACACGTGACGCGATCGCGTCCGTGATGGGTGTGGGACTGCACCACAACGAATCGGTGGCGCAGGTGATTGTCGAGATGTTCGCCAGCCGTGGACGCACGATGGCTGCCAACAACTTGCGCCAAGCGCAGGTGCCCGACGGTGCCACGGTCATCCCGCAGACACGTGGCACGGCTCCAGGGCTGATCTGCCCGGTCGTGATCGACGGCGTCGACAAGGTGATCTACGCCGTCCCGGGTGTGCCGCACGAAATGAAGGACATGATCGAGCGTGCTGTGCTGCCCGACCTGCTTGCCCGCGCCGGCGAGGCGAGTGTGATCCGCAGTCGCACACTGCGCACATGGGGTGAGAGCGAGAGCGGCCTCAACGAGCGTCTCGATCCATTGATCGCTCGGCTGGAGGTCGAGGGCAACCCGACGTTGGCGTTCCTCGCCAGCGGATGGGAGGGCATCAAGGTTCGGCTCACAGCGAAGGCGCCGACCGAAGCCGAGGCGATGGCGGTGCTCGGGCGCTGGGAGGCTGAGGTGCGTCTACTGGTCGACGACGTCGTGTTCGGCACGGATGACGAGACGATGGAGTTTGTGGTCCTGCAGTTGCTGCGCGACAGCGGTCTGTCGTTGGGTCTGGCCGAGTCAGTCACGGGCGGTCTCGTCTCCGGTCGCATCACCTCGGTGCCAGGCGCCAGCGACACGTTCCGCGGCAGTGTGGTCAGTTATGCCAGCGCAGTGAAGTTCGACCTGCTGGGTGTGCCGCACGGCCCAGTGGTCAGCGAGGCCGCGGCGGCATCGATGGCGCGAGGTGCGCAACGGGTGCTGGGTGTCGATGTCGCCCTGGCGCTCACGGGTGTGGCCGGCCCCACCGAACAGGACGGTATGCCGGTCGGCACCCTGTGTGTGGGGATCGCAATCCATGACGAGGTGCACACGCGCACGCTGCGGCTTCCCGGGCAGCGCGACCAGATGCGTCAGATGAGCGTGATCAGCGCGCTCGACCTGTTGCGCCGTGCGTTGCTCGCTCGCTAGTTAGGCTGGCGCTCACGCCTCCGTAGCTCAATGGATAGAGCAGCGGGTTTCTACCCCGTCGGTTGGGAGTTCGAGTCTCTCCGGGGGCGCCAACGAAATCGTGCTGTAGGTGTCGAGCGGAGAGTGCGCTTGCGCACCTGCCGTTCATGATGCGTTAATCTCGTGTGCATGGCCGACTCGACCACGACACACCGGGTCACGAAAGGTGAGCGCACGCGCCAGCGGCTGCTCTCGATCGCGATCAAGGAGTTCGGGGCCCGCGGATACAAGGACACATCGGTCAGCACGCTCAGCCGTGCCGCAGATCTGACGCCGGCGGCGGCCTACGCGTACTTCGACGATAAGCAGGCGTTCTGGGAGGCGGCCGTAGCCGCCGATCTCGATGCGATGAAGGTCGAGGTCGGTGAGCGCGTGGTCACATCGAACCGACCGATTATCGACACCGTGTTCGGCACGCTGGATGGCCTGTCCTCGCACCCACTGATACACCGCCTGCTGCTCGAAGGTTCGCCGGCCGATCTGCAGTTGTTCGTCGAGCACGACATGTTCGTGCGGCTGAAAGAGTTGCTCGTGCTCGGTCTCCGGCAACGGCGCGAGGCCGGCCTGTTGCCTACGGGGGCCGACCCGGAGCTGCTCGCTCACGGAGTCGAGACGGTGTTGATCTCGTTCCTGCTGGCGATGGTGCGTGCCGGCCTGGAGCACGACGCTGCTCGCATTGACGCCCTGGTTGCCGTGCTGCAGGTGGCCTGTGGTGGGCCGCCACTGCCCTCCGAGCGGTTCGACCAGCGTCTCTGACGCACACGATCCGTGGCGGATCGTGTGCTCACTGTGCTGTAGATCTGGACAGTCTGTAAGCTCACACATCGGTGAGCACCGTTCGCGACCGTCCGGCACGCCAGGCACCCACAGCCCGGCGTCTACTGCTGGGTTTCTTCGCGTTCGGCGGAGTGTTCGCTGTGCTCGTCGTCGGCGCCGTGGGCGGAGTGTTGCTCAAGGTGCGCTCCGACGTCGAGTCCGATGTGCGCACGATGTTGTACGACTCGGCGGTGGTGCAATTAGCACAGTCTGCGGCACAACAGTCGGAACTGTTGTCGCAGGAACTCGGCACCGTCGCCAAGGCGATTGGGTTCCTCGCCGACGCCGCAGCCACAGCGTTCACCGGGCCATCCGCGGCTTCGGCCGCGGAAATCGCCCGGTACATCGACGGCCCGAACGGCACGTACATCACTGCCGCTGTTGACCAACACAAGCCGTCGATGTTCTACAGCGGCCTGTATCCGATCGGAGCGGCCGAGCGGCAGAAGGCGGCGCAACTCAGTGCGATTGACCCTGCCTTGGTTGCTGTGGTCGACACGAATCCGTTGATTGCTCAGGCGTACATCAACACCTGGGATGCGCTGAACCGCATCTACCCAGGCTTCGACGTGCTCAGCCAGTTCGAGCCGAAGATCGACATCACGACATTCAGCTTCTATTACCTGGCCGACGAGCAGCACAATCCCGAGCGCAAGGTGGTCTGGACCAACGCCTACGTCGACCCGGCCGGGCAGGGGTGGATGATCTCAGCCATCGCTCCGGTGTATGTGAACAACCGCCTGGAGGCTGTGGTGGGGATCGATGTCACCATCTCACAGCTCATCGGACAGTTGTTGCATAACCGGCAGGCGTTCGGTGCGTACTCGATTCTGATCGATGCCCAGGGCTTGATCATGGCCATGCCAGACGCGGCCGAGCAGGCCTTCGGCCTGCAGGAACTGACGGACGTCGATTACGCCACGTACGTCAAGGCCGATACGTTCAAGCCTGAGGCATTCGATATCACCAAACGTGCGGACACGGTGTTGCTCAACCAGTTGATCGGCAGCGCAGCTAGCGGCGAACGTCCGGGGACGGTGGCAGGTGCATCGACAATGGTTGCGTGGCAGACGTTGTCGCCGATGGGTTGGCGTGTCGTCAGCATCGTGCCCTCGGTTTCGTATCAGGAACTGGATCATCCCAGCAGTCGTCTCCGCGACGCTGCGGTCACCGTGTTGTGGATCGTCGGGATCGCGTTCGCGTTGATGATCGTCGGCCTCACGTGGCGTGCCCGCAGGCTCAGCCTGGCCTTCACCCGACCGCTCGCCGAGATCGACATCGCCACCGCCCGTATTGCGGATGGCGACTTCGCGCCTACGCTGCCGCCAGCGCCGGTGGCAGAGCTCGACCGCACCGGTCGGCAGTTGCTCAAGATGGGATCCAGCCTGCGCGAGGCACAAGAACGGATGCTGGCGGACTCACAGCGCCTGCGCGACGGCGAGGAGCGCTTCCGTGCGATCTTCGAGAACGTGGCGGAACCAGTGATGACGGTAGAAGCCCACGGTGTGATCGTCGATGCCAACGATGCCGCGCACGATGCCTTCGGCGAAGACCTGTCGGGGCAACCGGTGGCGATATTGCTCGGTGATGATTCCTGGCGCACGGCGGGTCGCTGGACAGTGCAGATCGGCGAGGACCTGCAGTCCCGCACGTTTGAAGTCGCAGTGGGTAGCAGTGGCGAGGGCGATGCCACGCTGTATACGTTGACGGCACACGACGTGACCGCGACCGTCTTGGCCCGCAGCCTGTTCGAAGAGGCGAGCGCAACCGCAGAACGCACCGCGCGTCTGAAGGATGAGTTTCTCGCGTCGATGAGTCACGAGATACGCACACCGCTGAACGGTGTGGTGGGTGTGCTGTCCCTGCTCGCCGACCGGGCGCTGCCCGAGGAGGCCCGACACGAACTGGCGGTTGCTCGCCGCTCGGCCGACGACCTGTTGGTGTTGGTGAACGATGTGCTCGACTTCGCCAAGATCGAGGCCGGGCAGGTTTCGGTCGTCACCCGTTCTGTGCGACTCGGTGATGTCATCGAGAGCGTTCGCCAGCTGTACCTCCCGTTTGCCGAGGAACAAGGCAATGAGTTGTCGGTCGATGTCGCTCCGGACGTGCCCGAATGGGTGCAACTCGATCCGACGCGAGTGCGGCAGGTGCTGATGAACCTGGTGAACAATGCGCTGAAGTTCACCCAGGGTGGGCGCGTGAACGTAACGGTGCAGCGCGAAGCCGCTCTCGCAGAGGGCTGTTTCGTTCTGCGCTTCACCGTCACCGACAGCGGATTGGGAATCGATCCTGACCTTCGCTCGCGCTTGTTCACCCGCTTCACGCAGGGCGACCCGCTCAACGCTCGCCGCTTCCCCGGTACAGGGCTGGGGTTGGCGATCGTGAAGCGTCTGGTCGAGTTGATGGGCGGTGAAGTGGGCGTCGACAGCGAACTCGGCGCCGGCAGTCGCTTCTGGTTCACCATCGAGTCAGCTGCAGGCACCCCGTCGCCGGACAACATTGGGGTTCCACTGGCGGTGGGCGCTGTGGCGGTCCGTCACCTGCGGGTGTTGGTGGCAGAGGACAACGATGTCAATCGCTTCTTCATTCTCACGGCCTTGGAACGTTTGGGCCATTCGGTGCAGATGACAGTCGATGGGCGTGAGGCGGTCGATGCAGTGCAACGTGAGCGCTTCGATGTGGTGATGATGGATGTGCAGATGCCGGTGATGAACGGCATCGAGGCCACCCGCGCAATCCGTGCGCTGCCCGGGGTGGAGTCCACGGTGCCGATCGTTGCCGTCACTGCCAACGTGTTGCCCGAGCAGCAGGCGTTGTACCGGCAGGCAGGGTTCAGCGAGTGGTTGCCCAAACCGCTCACCCTCGAACAGGTCGATGGCACACTGCGCCGCATGTTCGGCACGGCCGACGCAGCGCCGAGCGCGGCCCCGGAGGCGGAAGGTGTCGACGAACTGACGTTGTTCGACAACGAGTTGGTGTCGAAACACCGGGCCTTGTTCGGAGCGGCGGGCGTCGAGAAGCTGCTCCTCACGTTCGTCGCGTCGCTCGCAGACCGGCGCAGCGAACTCGACACGTGCCGCGCCGCAGGTGATCTCGGCGGCGTGCGCCGGGCCGGTCACACGATCAAGGGAATGGCCGGAGCCATAGGCGCCCGACGGTTGTGGGCGGCCGGCGAAGGAGTGCAACATGCCGATGACGAGCACCTCGCCGCGATGATTGATGCGCTGCATCGTGCGGCGGAGGATGCCCTTGCCGGGCTGGAACGAGCTTGGAGAGGTTGACGGCGTAGGGAAACAGCCGTTCGGGGCCTACCCTGAGCGGGTCCGTCGTGGACGACAAAGGTGAGGTTCCGAGTGAAGTTCAAGAAGGGCGACACGGTCATCTACCCCCAGCACGGCGCGTGCATCGTGGTGGGGACGAAGAAGATGGAAGCCTTCGGCAGTGTTCAGGAGTACCTGATCCTGAAGACGGTCATCAACGAGATGACGCTCTCGGTCCCGACGCTGAAGGCCAGCGAGGTCGGCGTTCGACCTCCGGTCAACCCCGAGGAACTCGAAGACCTCGTGGCAGTGCTCAGCAAACCCGATCCGCGCGTCCCCTCCAACTGGAGCCGCCGGTTCAAGAACCACCAGGAAAAGCTGAAGAGCGGCGATGTGTACCAGGTGGCCGAGGTTGTCCGTAACCTCGCCGCCCGCAACCGCGATGCATCGTTGTCAGCCGCTGAGCGCACGATGTACGACCGTGCCCGCATCAACCTGATCAGCGAGATCGCCCCGGCACTGAAGGTCAGCGCCGAAGAGGCCGAGCACTATCTCGACGAAGCGCTCGCCAAGGGTGTGCTGAAGCCCGCCAAGGAACCGGCCAAGAAGAAGGCCTGAATCCGCGGGGTCTAGTGTGTACCGCATGTCTGGTACGCATTCCCGTGAGCAACTCGAGCAGCTGATCCGCGAGGGTGCCATCGACACGGTGCTGATGGTGTTCCCCGACTTGCAGGGTCGCCTTGTCGGCAAGCGCACCACCGGTCGGTTCTTCCTGCAGAGCGTCGCCGACGCGGGCACGGAGAACTGCGATTATCTGATCGCCTGCGACATCGACAACAACCCGGTGCCGGGGTATCGGTTCACCAGCTATGAGCAGGGGTACGGCGACATGCTGGCCACGGCCGACTGGAACACCGTGCGCGTCCTCCCGTGGGTGGAGAAGACGGCGATGATCATGTGCGATCTGGTCGATGTCAACACGCACGAGTTGATCGATGTCGCTCCCCGCAGCGTGCTGCAGCATCAGGTCGATGCGGCGGCGGCGATGGGCTTCTTGCCGATGGTGGCCAGCGAGATCGAGTTCTTCCTGTTCAAGGACACGTACGACGAAGCTGCAGAGAAGGGCTACCGCAACCTGCAGCCGCACTCGCCATGGGTGCAGGACTACCACATCCTGCAGACCACGAAGGATGAGTACGTGTTGGGTGCCATCCGCCGCAACTTGGAGGCGGCTGGAGTTCCGGTGGAGTTCAGCAAAGGTGAGGCCGGCAAAGGTCAGCACGAGATCAACCTCGACTACACGACCGCAGTGGAGATGGCCGATCGCAACAGCATCTACAAGCTGGCAGCCAAGGAGATCGCCCACTTCGCCGGTCGCTCGATCAGCTTCATGGCCAAACCCGACTTCGCCGACACCGGCTCGTCGTGCCATATCCATTCCAGCCTGTGGTCGCTGGACGGAACGACGGCGATGTTCGACGGGCATGCGGATGGGCATCACGGTGCATACGGGATGAGTGAGACGTTCCAGCACTATCTCGCCGGACTCATCGCCACAGCGCAGGAGTTCAGCCTGTTGTGGGCCCCAACGATCAACAGTTACAAGCGGTTCCAGCCGGGTTCATGGGCCCCCACCGGTATCGGCTGGGGTGTCGACAACCGCACGCTCGGATTCCGCAAGGTCGGTCATGGCAAGGGCACCCGCGTGGAATGCCGCATTCCCGGCGCCGACGCCAACAGTTACTTCGCGTTCGCCGGAACGCTGGCCGGTGGCCTCTACGGCATCAAGAACAAGCTCGAACTGGGCGCGCCGTTCGCCGGTAACGGGTACGAAGCGCCCGAGATCCCGCGCATCCCGTGGAACATCGTCGACGCGATCAACGCGTGGGAGCGCAGCGACATCGCCCGCGAGGCGTTTGGCGATGACGTACACCACCACATCCTCACGATGGCCAAGGCCGAATGGCAGGCCTTCAACCAGAGCGTCACCGACTGGGAACTGCGCCGCTACTGGGAGCGCATCTAGGGCACCTCGAACTCGACGACGACCGGGAGGTGGTCGCTGAGTTCGTTCCACATGTCGCTGCCATCGGGCGTAGTGCTCGACATCACCTTGGCTCCGTCGGGCACGAGCACGTAGTCCAGCCGTTGGTGCGGCGCGACGGACGGGTTGGTGAACTCGCCGCCGTGGTCGAGCAGGCCGACCGTGCGGAACTCGCGCAGCACTTCGATCTCGGTGTCAACGCTTTCTTTCGATGTGATGGTGTTCAGGTCGCCGGCGACCACGCACCATTG
>CAIXHI010000237.1 GCA_903919215.1 uncultured Acidimicrobiaceae bacterium | reverse complement strand
GGCTTCCTCTCCGAGAACGCGGCGTTCGCCCAGCAAGTACTCGACGCCGGACTGGTGTGGATCGGGCCACCCCCGGCCGCAATCGCAGCCATGGGTTCGAAGATCGCGGCCAAGAACTTGATGCGCGAGCACGGCGTTCCCGTCGCCCCCGACAACACCGTCGAAACCCTCGAACAGATCGGCTTGCCGGCGTTGGTGAAGGCATCGGCCGGTGGCGGCGGCCGCGGAATGCGCATCGTGCGTGACGCCGGTGCACTCGACGACGCAATCGCTGGAGCCGAGCGCGAGGCAGCCTCTGCATTCGGTGACGGCACGGTGTTCGTCGAGCGTTATCTCGAGGGTGCCCGACACGTCGAGATCCAGATCTTCGCCGACACCCACGGCAACGTCATCGCTCTACACGAACGCGACTGCACATTGCAGCGGCGCCACCAGAAGGTGCTCGAAGAGGCACCTTCACCGGCGCTCGATACGAACCTGCGCGTGAGGATGGAAGCCGCTGCTGTCGCCGCAGCCTCGGCGGTCAACTACGTCGGTGCCGGCACCGTCGAGTTCCTGCTCGACGCGGCTGGCGGGTTCTGGTTCCTGGAGATGAACACCCGACTGCAGGTGGAGCACCCGGTGACCGAACTGGTCACCGGTGTCGATCTCGTGGCCCTGCAAGTGTCCATCGCCGAGGGGCACGCGATCCCTGGGGAGTTGCTCGTCGACGTTCCGCTGCGGGGTCATGCAATCGAGGTGCGGTTGTGCGCCGAAGACCCGTACCGCGGGTATCTGCCCAGCTCAGGAAGATTCCACGAGGTCGACTTCGGTTCGGTACCCGGCGTGCGGGTGGACAGCGCGATCGAATCCGGCAGCGACGTGCCTCCCTACTACGACTCGATGATCGCCAAGTTGATCGCCCACGGCAGCACACGGGCTGACGCCGCCCGACGGTTGGTCAAGGCACTGTCCGGCGCCACCCTGCACGGCCCGGTCACAAACCGCGAGCTGTTGATCGACCTGTTGTCACGTTGGACCGAACTCGACGCCCCTGGCGCTGGTATCGACACCGGTTGGCTCGACCGGCACGACCTCGGCACCACACCAGCGCCGAACGCGGCCACCATCGCGGCGGCGGCACTTGCTGTCGCCGCATCCCGTCGTGGCCGGTTCCCGACGGGTTGGCGCAACAACGCTTCGCAGCTGCATCGACAGCCGCTCCTGCGTGGCAGCGCCGAACCTGTCGAGCACGTCGTTGAGTACCGCTTCGATCGCGCTGATGTGTTGCAGCAACTCGTGGTGGATGGCACGCCCATCGAGGTCGCCACAGCCGTGCGCGATGCCGTTGCCAACACCGCGGTCGCCGTGCACGGTGGCGAGGTGTTCGCCTCACACGGCCGCTTCACCTTCACCGTGCCACCCATGTTCGAGTCGCCAGACGACGCCGGCCGCGCCGGATCCACCGTCGCCCCGATGCCTGGCAAGGTCGTGCGCCTACTGGTCAGCGCCGGCGACAGTGTGGTGGCAGGTCAGGCGCTGCTGTTCATCGAGGCGATGAAGATGGAGCATCAGGTGGTGGCACCCCACGACGGTGTCGTCACAGAGGTGTTCGTGCAGACCGGCCAGCAACTCGATGGCGGACAGCCCTTGCTCAAGGTCGACCACACATGAGCGCCGGCACTGACCCGCGACGGGCGGTGCGCATTGCCAACTGCTCGGGGTTCTTCGGCGACCGCTTGTCTGCTGCGAAGGAGATGGTGGAAGGCGGCGGAGAGCGTCCCATTGATGTGCTCACCGGCGACTGGTTGGCCGAACTGACAATGCTGATCCTGCACAAGCAGCGTCTGCGTAATCCGGAGGCGGGGTACGCCGGCACGTTCCTGTTGCAGATGCAACAAGTGCTCGGCCTGTGCGTCGCGAAGGGGATCAAGGTCGTCACCAACGCCGGCGGCCTGAACCCTGCCGGATGCGCCGAAAAGGTGCAGCTCATCGCCGAGGCGTTGGGGTTGAACGTGAAGGTGGCGTACATCGAGGGCGACGACCTGATGCCGCGCATCGAGGAGCTCCGACCGCACCTCGATCACCTCGACACGTCCGCGCCGCTGACGGGCCAACCCGTCACGGCCAATGCGTACCTCGGCGGATGGGGTATCGCCGAAGCCCTCCGCGCAGGCGCCGACGTCGTCGTGTGTCCGCGGGTCACCGATGCGGCGCTCGTCGTCGGCGCCGCGGCCTGGTGGCACGACTGGCAACGTGACAACTGCGACGCCCTGGCCGGTGCTGTCGTCGCCGGACACGTCATCGAATGCGGCACACAGGCCACCGGCGGCAACTACTCGTGGTTCGAGGAGATCCCAGATCCCACACTGCCACTCGGCTTCCCGA
Organism: uncultured Acidimicrobiaceae bacterium; assembly: GCA_903919215.1. Lineage (GTDB taxonomy): Bacteria > Actinomycetota > Acidimicrobiia > Acidimicrobiales > Ilumatobacteraceae > UBA668. Next base: position 1,889 of record CAIXHI010000237.1, on the reverse strand, counting down.
TTGCCGAGGTCGCTGCTGACGGCTCATCCATCATCACCAAACACGACGGCACCGGCGGGGTCGTGAACACCGGCACCGTGACCGCTCAGTTGCTGTACGAGATCGGCCCAGCGGAATACCCCAACCCCGATGTCGTGGCCAGGTTCGACACGATCACCATCACCGACGAGGGAGCCGACCGTGTCCGCCTCAGCGGTGTGAAGGGTCTCGCTGCCCCAGCGATGGCGAAGGTCTGTCTGAATCTGGAGGGCGGATTCCGCAACCGGATGACGTTCGTGCTCACCGGACTCGACCAGCAACGCAAGGCCGAGTGGCTCACCGACGCGCTGTTCCGCCGGATTGGTGGACGTGATCGATTCGACGATGTCGATGTGCGCGTCGTTCCCGCCCCGTCCGATGCACCGACGCAGGAGCAGGCCTCTGGCCGTCTACACATCACGGTGAAGAGCAGTGACGAGAAGCTGGTGGGCAAGGCCTTCAGCGGTACCGCCATCGAACTCGCACTCGCCAACTATCCCGGCTTCTTCGGCACCGGCGGGCCGTCCGACGCTCAGTCGTACGGTGTCTACTGGCCGGCCCTCGTACCCGTCGAGCACGTCCACGAAGTCGTCGTCCTCCCCGACCACTCCCGGCTCTCTGTCAGCCCGCCACCACCGTCCACAGTGGTCACGGGCATGACACAGAGCCCAGAAACTGCAGCAGCGGGCACGGTGGAGCCACGCGGGCCGAAGGTGGGAGAGGCACTCGGCACCCATTTCGCGGCGCGCAGCGGCGACAAGGGTGGCAACGCAAACGTCGGGATCTGGGCACGTGACGCCCACGGCTATGCCTGGCTGGCAGCACACCTCACCGCCGACGCGGTGAAGTCGTTGCTGCCCGAAACCGCCGAGTTGGAAGTGCGCCGCTACGAACTGCCCAACCTGCACGCCCTGAACTTCGTCATCGTCGGCCTGCTCGGGGAAGGTGTTGCTTCCAGCACCGCATTCGACGCGCAGGCCAAGGGCCTCGGAGAGTACCTGCGTAGTCGCGTCTGGCGCGGCTGACCGGGCTCAGGCCAGCAAGCGGTAACCGATACCGCGAGCCGTGACGATCAGCTTCGGTTCGTCCGGCTGATCCTCCACCTTCACGCGGAGACGACGCACGTGAGCATCCACCAGGCGACTGTCACCGAGGTACTCGTAGCCCCACACACGCTCCAGCAGCTGATCTCGCGAGAGCACCATGTTGGCGTGGTCGGCGAACTCGCAGATCAGTCGGTACTCGGTCTTGGTGAGATTCAACTCCTGTCCGGCCTTGAGCACGATGCCCTGATCGCGCCGCAGTTCGATATCACCGAACCGGCTCGTTGCTGACGACGCCGGTGTTGCCTCATGAAGGTGCACGCGTCGCAGCGCGGCTCGAATGCGCGCCGCCAACTCCTTGGGTACCACCGGCTTGGTGACGTAGTCGTCGGCACCGGCCTCCAGCCCGGCCACCAAGTCGTAGGTATCGGTCTGTGCACTCACGATGATGATTGGAACGATGCTGTTCGAGCGCAGCGCACGGCACACCTCGAAACCCGACAGATCCGGCAGGCGAAGGTCGAGCAGCACAAGGTCGGGTTCGTGCTCGGCGAACGCCGCGAGACCGGAGCGGCCATCAGGTGCTTCGCGCACCTCGTAGCCCTCGTCCTCCAGCGCCATTCTTAACGCCAGGCGAATGGCATCGTCGTCTTCGATGAACAACAGGGACGTCACACCACCATCCTGCCCGATGGTTCGGATCTGTTACAGAAATCGCACACAGCGAGCGTTGTCTCGTCACATTCGTGCTGCACTCTGTAGATGTTCACGCTGTCCTGGTGGGGTACCTTCCTCCCCCTGGTGCCTCACCGGCAGCGGTGAACATGG
>CAIXHI010000236.1 GCA_903919215.1 uncultured Acidimicrobiaceae bacterium | reverse complement strand
TCATCGTGCGCCAGACCGGGCAACTCGATGAAGCCACGCTCGCCAAGTACATCGAGAGCGATCTCGGTTGATGTTCGCTCTTGACGCACGGCTCGCGAACGGTTTCACACAGGGCCTACTGGCAGCGGTCAACCCGTGCGGCTTCGTCCTGCTGCCCACGTACCTCCTGTACTTCCTCGGTATGGAGAACCTGCGCCCCGGCGCCGAGCGCACCTCCATTACCCGCGCCCTCGCCGTCAGCCTCTCGGTCTCCGGTGGGTTCATGTCCGTGTTCGTGGTGATCGGCGTCATCACCAAGTGGAGCACCACCTGGTTCATGGACAAGGCGCCGTATCTGTCGTTGGTGATGGGGCTCGGCCTCGTGGTGCTCGGCATCGCGATGCTGTTCGGCTACCGGCTGCCGTTCACCACACCCAAGCTCGACATCGGCAAACGGGATCGCTCGGTGCGCAGCATGTACGTGTTCGGCATCGCCTACGCGATCGCCTCCTTGGGTTGCACGCTCCCAGGGTTCATGTCGGTCGTGCTCGGCGGCGTCACCACCGATGGTCTGCTCACTGGTGCCGCCGGTGTGGGCCTCTACGGCCTCGGCATGGCACTGCTCGTCAGCGGCCTGACCATCACGTTGGCGATGGCCAACACAGCGCTGCTGAAGACGTTACGCAAGGGCATGGAGTGGTTCGAGTACATCGCCGGCGTCTTCGTGCTGCTGACTGGCATGTACCTCTCGTACTACTGGTACAACGGCATTCGCGACAAGACCGGCACCAGCAGCGTCATCTCCGGCACCACCTCGTGGCAGGAATCGCTCAGCCGTTTCATCCAACGCAACCAGACCACCATCGTGGTGCTGTCGTCGATCGTGATTGCCGCAGCAGTTGGCTTCGCGGTGTTCAACAAGCAACGCCGGCAACCGGGCTGACCGACCTCCATGAGTCACCTCCCGTTTCGCGAGTTGCTCGCCACGCCGGGGGTGCGCGAGGTGTGCACACTGCGCGGCCGGCTGGGTTTCATGGCGTACCACGGTGGGTCGCTGGAGGTGATGACCGATGTGATCGCGTCGCAGGCTGCGGAGCGCAGCGGCGCCAGCTACTACGGGGTGCTGCAACCCGCAGGACACCAGCACCACATCCCCTCGCACCGCGTCTCGCCGCTGGACTCGGCGCACCTGCGGGGCTTCCTGCACCACGTCGACACCGTGATCACGATCCACGGTTTCGGGCGACACGGATACTGGACCAGCCTGTTGCTCGGCGGTCAGCACCGCCGATTGGCCCACCACGTCGCCGAGCACCTACGCGAGGGTCTCCCCGACTACCACGTGGAGACCGACCTCGATCGCATCCCGCGCGAGTTGCGCGGTCTACACCGAGACAACCCGGTGAACCTGCCACGCCACCACGGCGTGCAGATCGAGTTGCCACCCATGGTGCGCGGCCAGGCGCCGCACGCCGAAGCCCTCATCGACGCGCTCACCGCCGCCTCCACCACCTGGGTCGGTGCGAGTGCCAGCCCACCGGTCCGAGTGGGTGAGCGCCGCAGCGGCTCGTCCCCGGCCTGACCGAGTGGGTGGTCGCGCCCAGGGTGTCACCACCCACTCGGGTGCACTCCTGCCACTCGGGCCGGCGCCGTACCACTCGGGTGGGTGGGTCAGGGCGAGAGGCGGGCGACCTGCCATGCGGCTGCATCGCGTTGGTCGCGGGTGTAGCGCAGGCGGTCGTGCAGGCGGCTGGGGCGACCCTGCCAGAACTCGAACGACTCGGGACGCAGCAACCAGCCACCCCAGAAGGCGGGACGAGGCACATCAGCGTCGACGAACGTCGCCGTCATCTGTTGTACCCGATCCTCGAGCCACGCACGATCAGGAATTGGTTGCGACTGCGGCGATGACCACGCCCCGACCTGCGAACCGCGCGGCCGCGAGGCGAAGTAGTCATCGCTCTCTGCATCGGGTACACGCTCGGCCGTCGCGGTGACCCGCACCTGACGATGCAACTGCAACCATGTGAACAGCATCGAGGCGCGGCCAGTGTCGGCGAGCTCGCGGCTCTTGGCCGAGTCGTAGTTGGTGAAGCATGTGAACCCGCGCTCATCGGCGGCACGCAGCAGCAGGTAGCGCGACTGCGGCCAACCGTCCTCATCGACGGTGCTCAACACGAACGCATTCGGTTCGGTGCACCCAGCGGCCACCGCATCGTCGAACCATCGACGCCACTGCGTCATCGGATCGGGGTCGACCTCACCCACGTCGAGGCCCGCCGTCTCATACTCGAACCGGTGGCGGGCCAGGATGTCGGCGGGGTCGCTCATTTCGGCGAGATCACCTCGATACCGCGCATGTACGGCTTCAGCACATCGGGAATCACCACGCTGCCATCGGCCTGGCGGTAGTTCTCCATGATCGCGGCCCACACGCGCGGCACGGCGAGCGCCGAACCGTTCAGCGTGTTGGCGACGGTGGTGCCCTTCTCGCCCGGCGTGCGGTAGCGGATGTCGGCGCGGCGGGCTTGGTAGTCGCTGAACCAACTGACCGAGCTGACCTCCAGCCAGTTGTCGCAACCGGGCGCGTAGACCTCGATGTCGAAACTGCGGTGGTGACTCTGACCCATGTCGCCGGTGCAGATCTCGATGATGCGGTACGGCAGACCGAGGCCGCTGATGAGGCGCTCGGCGCGATCGCGCAACTCGAGCAACAGGTCGGGACCCTGCTCGGGCGTTGCGACGGCGAGGATCTCGACCTTGTCGAACTCATGCGCACGCAGCATTCCGCGGGTGTCGCGCCCGGCCGAACCGGCCTCGCGGCGGTAGCACGACGAATGCGCCATGAGCCGCTGAGGCAGGATGCTCACGTCGAGCACTTCGCCTGCGAACAGGCTGGTGAGCGGCACCTCAGCGGTGGGGATGCACCACAGGTCGTCACGCTCGATGGCGTACGCATCGTCGGCGAACTTCGGCAGCTGACCGGTGGCGGTGAGCGTGGCAGTGGTGACCAAGGACGGTGGGCGGATCTCCTCGAACGCGTCGCTGTTCATGTCGAGCGCGTACTGGCACAGCGCACGGGCCAACGTGGCACCGGCACCGCGCTGCATGGTGAACATCGCACCGCTGATCTTCGTGGCCCGCTCGTTGTCGAGGATGCCGAGCGCCGCAGCGGTCTCCCAGTGCGGCACACGCTGGTAGTCGGGGAACGACTCGGGCAGGAACGGCCCCTTGATGATCGGGTTGTCGTGGTCGCTGGCACCGTCGGGGGCGTCCGGGTGCGGCAAGTTAGGGATTCGCAGCAGTAGCTCACGCAACTCGGCCTGCAGTGTGTCGGCCGCAGCTGCGAGGGCAGTTTCCTGCTCCCCCAGTGCCCGGCTGCGCGCCTGTAGTTCCTCAGCACCGTCGGCGTCACCCTCGCGACGCTTCAGGCCCACCTGCTTTGACAGCTCGTTGACCTCTCCACGCAGCGCATCGCGGAGGCCCTGCTGCGTACGCATCTCGCCCTCGACCTCGATGGCTCGGGCGAGTTGGGCCAGCACGTCAGGGTTGCCGCGGCGGGCGAGCGCTGTGCGCACACCATCGGGGTCGGTACGGAGCAGTCGGACATCGATCACACCTCAACGCTAGTTGGAGCGGCCGGTGAAGTCACAGGACGTTGCGGCTAGCGTCGTGAGCCGTGAGTGCAGTCGAGGTGAACGGGCTGACAGTGCGCTACGGCGACCTGGTGGCGGTCAACGAGGTGTCGTTCTCTGCTGCCGCCGGTGAGATCACTGCAGTCCTCGGACCCAACGGCGCTGGCAAGACCAGCACCATCGAAGTCTGCGAGGGCTACCGCCGCGGCGCCTCCGGCGAAGTGCGGGTGCTGGGCCTCGACCCTGCCCGCGATCAGCGCCGCCTCAGCGAGCGCATGGGTGTGATGCTGCAGGCCGGTGGCGTGTACCCCGGTGCCCGGGTGGCCGACACCGTGCGGCACTACTGCGCGCTGTACGGCAAGGGTGCCGACGCCAATGCACTCGTGCAGCAAGTGGGCCTCGCCGATCGGTCGAAGGCAACGTGGCGGCGCCTCAGCGGTGGCGAGCAGCAACGGCTCTCGCTCGCGCTGGCGCTCGCCTCGCGACCCGAGGTCGCATTCCTCGACGAACCCACATCGGGGGTCGATGTCAACGGTCGCGACACCATCCGCGGCATCATCCGCGACCTCGCTGCCGCCGGGTGCGCGGTCATCCTCGCCACCCATGAACTCGACGAGGCCGAGCGCTTGGCCGACCGTGTGGTCATCTTCGACCAGGGTCAGATCATCGCCGACGGCACACTCGCCGAGCTGCGCCGCGGTCACGATGAGATCCGCTTCCGTAGTTCGCCAACGCTCGACGTGCACGCCCTCGCTGCAGCCATCGACCTGATCGCCAGCCAGGTGGGAGCCGACGAGTACGTGATCGACGCCCCACCGCACCCACGGCTGATGGCCAAGTTGGCGTCGTGGCTGGCGGATCAGGGACATCCACTCACCGATCTGCGCGCCGGGTCACAACGGTTGGAGGACGTCTTCCGTCGCCTGACTGCGGCCAAGGCCGACGAGCACGCCAAGGGCGACGAGCGATGAGTCGCTTTCAGGCCCAGCTCATCGCCGAACTGCAGGTTGTGCGCCGCAACGGAGAGCAGTTGCTCCTCACGCTCGGCATCCCGGTGCTGCTGCTGACGTTCTTCAGCCTCGTCGACGTACTGCCCACCGGCACGAAGGAGCCGATCGACTTCCTGGCCCCCGGTGTGCTGGCGCTCGCGGTGATGAGCACTTCGATGGTCAGCCTCGGGATCGGCACCGGTTTCGAGCGCACATACCACGTGTTGAAACGGCTCGGGGCCACACCGCTGGGCCGCCCGCGCCTCATCGCCGCCAAGATCGCCGCTGTCGCGGTCGTTGAGTTGGTGCAGTTCGCCGTGCTCGTCCCAGTGGCCTATGCG
>CAIXHI010000235.1 GCA_903919215.1 uncultured Acidimicrobiaceae bacterium | reverse complement strand
GACGATCGTGTCGGTCCACTCGCGGTGGGCGGCAGGCACCTCGGCCGCCACCGGCAACGGTTCGGTCGCCGCAGCCACGTGGCTGTTGCCGTCGATGCGACGCACCTCGATCGGGAAGGCGAACCCCGCAGCACGCCGAGCCAGCACATCGGTAGTGCGGTCGGCCAACACCGTCAGCCCGGTCGCATCCCGGCGGAGTGCCCACGCCACAGCAGCCCCGAGGTTACGTTCGGGCTGCTGCTCGAGCAGTGCCCACGCGTGTGTGCCAACCATCATCGCCGCACCTGCGCCGAACTGACCAGGCTCACAGCCGGCCGCAGCGACGCCGATGAGCGCCTTCAGTTTCATGGCCAGCAACTGAGTTCTGCGTTCGGGCTCCATGTCCGTGGAGGCTAGGCGTCAACCCGTGAAGTACCCCACCAGATCGACCGCGAGGTGCACCGATCCGTTGTGGTTGTAGACGTTCACCACACCCTGCGCACCCACCTTGACGATCACCAGGTTGCTGACGTCTTGACCGCGAGCAGGGTTGAGGTTCGACGCGAGCGGTCGGGCCAGCCCGTTCGGCCATGCCGTGAGAAACGTGTCGGAGGTCGGCCGGTAGGCACCGACGTTGAGTGCAACTGCCGACACCCCCGAGGCGGGCACGCCGCCGATGCCGAGCACGGAGATGGAAACCGAGCTGGCAGGCGCCACTTTGGCACCAGCGCGGGTGTCGAGCACTCGCTTCCCTGGCACGGGCACGTAGCGGCCAGGTGACGTCGGCGAGAAGTACCCGACCACGTCCATCACCACGTGCACGTAACCAGACTTGTTGAACACCGCGATGCGACCGTTGGCGCCGATCTTGGCGATCACCAGGTTCGGGATCGTGACCCCCTGCAAGAAGTTCACGCTGGAGGCGTACGGTCGCGCCTCGCGGCTGGGCCAGACGGTGAGGTAACTGCTGGACGTGGGCTGGACAGCGGTGACGTTGACGACCACCGAGTTGGCGTCGGCCGGCACCCCGGCGCGACCGCGCACCATCACGTCGTAGCTACCGCCCGGACCGAGTGGCCCTCTTCGGCCGCCGGTGCCGATGCGGGTGTCGAGCACACGTGCTGGCGTCACGGCCCGCAGACGGTTGGCGGTGGTGGTGCGGAAGTAACCGATGACGTCGACCACGCAGTTCGCTGCGCCGAGGTCGTTCATCACGTTGATTCGCCCACCCTTGCCCACCTTCACGATCACCAGGTTGGGCACGGCTCGGTTGGGCGGGATCACCACGTTGGCGACATCGGGGCGAGCCTCACCGGTGCCCCACACCGTGAACGACGTGTCCTGCGTGGCGTCCACCGCCGTCACATTGACGGCCACCGCCGTGACACCCGCGGCCGGCACGCCGCCGCGGCCGGTGACCTGCACCTCGGCAATAGCACCCGGGCCGAGTTCGATCGTTCGCCCACCAGCCACGCGCGAGTCGTAGAGGCGGTAGGGCGTGACGCCGACGAAGTCGCCCATCACGGTCGGCGGCACCCCACCGGTGGCGACGTCGAGACCAGGTGACGTCTCGAACAGGTTGAGGTTCGGATAGTTCGCACCGAGCACTGTGGACGACCCACCGCCCATCCACCCGTCGAGCACTGAGGCGTACATCGAGCGGAAATCGACGTGGTGCGCCATGCGGTCCCACCGCGCCAGGCCGGCGAGCGATGGCTGCGCGCCGTACAAGCCGCCGCGCACACCCTTCCCGATCACGAAGTGGTTGTTCACGGTGCCGTGGTCAGTACCGGACGAGTCGTTCGACCAACTGGTACGCCCGAACTCGCTGTAGGTCATGATCGTCACCCGCGAGCGAAAGCGATCATCGAGCGTCTGGAAGAACGACCTCAGAGCCTGATCGAAGTCAGTCAGCAGCCCTCCCAGCCCCGCGGGCTGATCGGCGTGCGTGTCGAACCCACCGAACCCAGTGTCGATCACGCGTAGACCGAGGTCGGCGTTGATCAGGCGTGCCACCACGGTGAGCTGACGCGTCAGTTCACCGTCGGGCAGGTCGCGTGCGAACACCGGCCCGATCTGCTGACCGACGTCGATCACGTTCTTCATCGTCGTCGCGATGGTGTCGTGCCACGGGCCGCGCCCGGCGGGGGTGGCCGCGAACCCGCGCAGCGCGTCGTACATCCACCGGTCGTGCTCGTCGCTCCCACCGGCGAAGCGATCACCCCACTGAGGGATGGCGATCCCGCGGGCGACGTCGCCCACGAGATGCAACGGCAGACCTTGGCCGACGCTGGCGGCCTTGAACAGATCGGTGCCACCCATGCCATCCAGCCAGCGGCCGATCCAGCCGGTGTTCGGACTGCCGGTTGCCTTGCCGTACATCCAATTCGCCATCGACGAGAAGTGGCTGAGGTCCGGGTTCGGGTAGCCGACGCCCTGCACCACGGCGACGTCGCCGCTGTCATAGAGCGACTTCAGGAACGGCAAGTTGGGGTGCAGCCCGACCTGCCCACCCAGTGGCAGCACCTGCGATGGCGGGATCGCGAGTCCGCCATGTTGCGCGTAGTAGTCGCCGTTCGTGTACGGCACGACGGTGTTGAGGCCGTCGCTGCCGCCGAACTGACCGATCAACACGAGGATGCCGTCTGTGGGAGCCACGGGGCCGCCGGCCCATGCGTCGCGCAGACCGCCGGGAAGGACACCGGGGCTCAGCACCTCGCCGAGGCCTCCCAGCATCGCTCCCGCACCCACGCCGTAGCCGAGCAGTTGCAGGAACCGTCGCCGGTCGAGCGTCAGCCGGTCGGTGGGGTCGATCGGCACAGTCAGGAGCGCACGTGCGTCCTCTGTGGAGATGTCGGGATCGATCACGTTCTCGCCTCCTTCAGGCCACGTGGAATTCGGGGGTCATCATCGTCATCGTCAGCAGGTTGGTGGCCTCCCACCACCCGACCCATGGCTCTTCGGCGCGCTGCACATCGACGAAGTGGACGAGCGCGGAGCGTGTGGTGGCCGACAGGGTCAGTCCGAACATCGCCGCGGCGATGTCGACCGTCTCGGCTGGGGTGTGCCCATCGCCGATGGAGTTGGCGTCGTCATGTCGCAGGTGCCAGGTGACTCCGCGGGCGAAGTCGGCCCGGGCGCCGAACAGGCTGGTGTTCACCCAATAGCCGTTCGTCTTCCACCCGGCCACGTTCGGCGGGTCGAATGGCACCTGTCCCATGTTCTCGACGTACCACTGCGGGTCGAGGTCCGCACCTCGCAGACCCGTGTGGTACTGCACCGCGACCACGAAGTCGACCGGCGAGCGCACCATCCCCTGCTGCGCTGTCACGCTGTAGAACTCGTCGTGCATCAGCATCGCTTTGACCCACGGCAGGATCGCCATGTCGTTGTCGAACAGCACCTGGGCGAGTTGGTCGACGATCGCCGGCGATGGGTTCTGGTGGGCGAAGAACTCCCACAGCTTCTTGCTGAGGAACTTGCAGGCGACCAACTTCTTGGTCGCGTTCTCCTGCAGTAGGTAGTTGATGATGTCGGGCCCGTCCCAGTTGCGGGTGACCCCCATGAACGTCTTGGTACCGATGTCGTGCCGAGTTGGCCAGAAGCGGTACTCGAGCGTGTCCCAGTCGATGCCGTGTCCGGTCCAGGCCCGCGCCGCCGCGGTCACATCGTCCTCGGTGTAGTTGCCCACACCCAGCGTGAACAGTTCCATCAGCTCCCGGGCGAAGTTCTGGTTCGGTGAGCGCTTCACGTTGTCGAGGTTGTCGAGATAGAAGAGCATCGCTGGCTGCACGGCCATCGTCTGCGTG
>CAIXHI010000234.1 GCA_903919215.1 uncultured Acidimicrobiaceae bacterium | reverse complement strand
GTGCAGAAGTACGGCGGTACATCCGTCGCCGACCCGGATCGAATGCGCGCTGTCGCCGAGCATGTGGAGTTCACCAAGCGGCACGGCAACGACGTCGTGGTGGTCGTGAGCGCGATGGGCAAGTACACCGACAACCTCATCAAGTTGGCCAACGACGTCAGCGCGACGCAGCCCGGCCGCGAGATGGACATGCTGCTCACTACCGGTGAACGCATCAGCATGGCGCTGCTCTGCATGGCGCTCGCCGATCGCGGCGTCGAGGCGGTCAGCTTCACCGGCAGTCAGGTGGGAATCATCACCGACACGGTGCACACCAAGGCCAAGATCCTCGAGGTCAAGGGCGACCGAGTCCGTGCGGCCCTCGCCGACGGCAAGGTCTGCGTGGTCGCCGGATTCCAAGGTGTCAGCACCGCCAACGAGATCACCACGCTCGGCCGTGGCGGCAGCGACACCACCGCCGTCGCCCTCGCCGCTGCGCTGAACGCCGATAGCTGCGAGATCTACACCGACGTCACCGGTGTGTTCACCGCCGACCCGCGCATCGTCCCGCAGGCGCGCAAGCTGCTCCACGTCAACTTCGACGAGATGCTCGAGATGGCAGGGTCGGGCAGCAAGGTGCTCGCGCTGCGCAGCGTGGAGTTCGCCCGCAATCACAACGTCCCCATCCAAGTGCGCTCCAGCTTCACCTGGGAGCCGGGCACTTGGGTTACGTCACAGGAGCCGAAAATGGAAGATCCGATCATCTCCGGCGTCGTCACCGACACCAGCGAGTCGAAGGTCACCGTCGTGGCCGTCCCCGACCGTCCTGGCATCTCCGCTGCGCTGTTCGAGCCGCTGGCCGCAGCCAACGTGAACGTCGACATGATCGTGCAGAACACGTCGCACGACGGCACCACGGATATCAGCTTCACGATGCCCAAGGCCGACCGCGTCGCCGCCAGCGTGATCGTCGAGCGGGTGGCCAAGGAGATCGGCGCTGCTGGCGTCGAGCACCAGGCCGATATCGCCAAGATCAGCCTCGTCGGCGCCGGTATGAAGACCAGCCCCGGCGTCGCCGCCAAGATGTTCCGCACCCTCGCCGACGAAGGTGTGAACATCGAGATGATCAGCACGAGCACGATCCGCATCAGCGTGGTCACCGCCGCCAGCGATCTCGAGCGGGCGGCGCGGGCGCTGCACACAGCGTTCGGCCTCGACTCGGGTCAGGCCTATTCGGCCCCGCTGCCCGAGCGCAAGTAACCGATATCACTTGCTGATTCTCCGAATCGGGCGGCGATGCCTGCCAGACTGACGTTCTCATGACTCGCCGTCAACATGTTCCCTGGAAGGCCGCCGGTTCCGCCTCGGAGCACGAACGCTCCGCCGACGACGTGGTTCGTGGCACCGGATGGGTGTTCAACAACCAGACCGGTGGCGACCTCAGCCTCGCCGAGTTCGTCACGACCGGTGATCACGAGATCATCCCCTATCTCCAGGTGTTCGGGCTGTGGGGCGACCAGACCGCATCGCAGACGATCGTCGAGATCGGCAGTGGCATCGGGCGGATGACCTCTGGGTTCACCCGCCACTTCCAGAAGGTCGTCGCCTGCGATCTCGATGCCGCCTTCCTCGAACGATGCCGCGAAACCGTGGCCCAGTTCGGTGTGCCCGACCGGTTGCAGACCAGCCACGTGGTCGACGGCTGCACGCTCGATCTGCCCGATGCATCCGCCGACATCGCGTTCAGCTACATCACACTGCAGCACTGCCACCACGACGACGCGCTGGCACTGGTGCACGAGGCCGTGCGCATCACCAAGCCGGGCGGATATATCGCCCTCAACTTCCGCACCTGGGTCGGTCAGGACACGTTCCTGTGGCCGGCCGGCAAGATCGTGCGGGCGCTGTGGCGTCTGCCGCGTATCGGTCCGGTGCTGGCCAAGCGACGCTCGCTCACTCGCCTTGGCTGGCAGGCCAATCGCCTGTCGCCGTCCGATGTGATCCCGCAGGTGGCCCAGCAGCTCGACGACATCCGCTTGTTCCGGGCGCTCAAGCGCCGTGGCTTCAAGCTGGACGGCACCACCGACGACACGTACGTCGGTGTGCACCCCAGCCATTGGTGGCTCATCGCTCGCGTGAAGTGAGTCGGCGTTATTCCCGGCCGACCGGCGAGGCCCGACCGTTAACCTTCGTGCTATGAAAATTGGTGTCGTCGGTGCAACCGGTCAGGTGGGCGCAGCTATGCGTTCCATTCTTGCCGAGCGCAATTTCCCCGTGTCCGAAATCCGCTTCTTCGCTTCTGCCCGCAGCGCAGGTACGACGTTGTCGTGGAAGGGCACCGACATCATCGTCGAGGATGCTTCGCTCGCCGACCCGACTGGGCTCGATGTCGCGCTGTTCTCGGCCGGTGCCTCGTCGTCCAAGGAACTCGCACCCAAGTTCGCTGCTGCCGGTGTCACGGTCATCGACAACTCCTCCGCGTGGCGCATGGATCCGGATGTGCCGCTGATCGTCAGCGAGGTCAACCCGGGTGAGATCGCCAACGCACGCAAGGGCATCATCGCCAACCCGAACTGCACCACCATGGCCGCGATGCCGGTATTGAAGCCGCTGCACGATGAGGCCGGTCTGCTGCGCATCATCGTCGCTACGTTCCAGGCCGTCAGCGGTGGCGGCCTCGCTGGCGTCGACGAGCTCGACAAGCAGGCACGTCAGGTCGTCGACTCGGCGCGCGAGCTGGCATACGACGGTGAGGCCGTGGTGTACCCGACGCCCACCAAGTTCTCGAAGCCGATCGCGTTCAACGTGCTGCCGTACGCCGGCAAGTACGTGGAGGATGGTTCGCTGGAGACCGACGAAGAGCAGAAGCTGCGCTACGAGAGCCGCAAGATCCTCGACATCCCCGGCCTGCGCGTCAGCGGCACGTGCGTGCGCGTGCCGGTGTTCACCGGTCACTCACTCAGCATCAACGCCGAGTTCGCCCGCCCGATCACGGTGGCCCGTGCGAAGGAACTGCTGGCCGCTGCCCCCGGTGTCGAACTGCTCGACGTGCCCACGCCGCTGGAAGCTGCGGGCAAGGACCCCAGCTACGTCGGCCGCATCCGCCAGGACACCTCGCTGGACGACGGCGACGATGTCGGCCGTGGCCTGGTGCTGTTCCTCAGCAACGACAACCTGCGCAAGGGTGCCGCGCTCAACGCCGTGCAGATCGCCGAACTGCTCATCTGAGCAGCGCTGCTCATGGACCTCGCCGAACTGCAGGACGTCATCGAGCGCACCTTCGGTGAGCGTGACCGCGCTCGCGGGGTGGCGCCCACGGTGGCGTGGCTGGCCGAAGAGGTCGGCGAGCTGGCGCAGGCTGTGCGCAAGGGCACCCACGAACAACAGGTGCACGAGTTCGGCGATGTGATCGCCTGGGTGGCCACGCTCGCCAACCAGATGGGTGTCGACCTCACCGACGCCGTGCAGCGCTACGCCGCCGGCTGCCCGCGGTGCGCCTCGCTGCCCTGCACCTGCGCCTGAAAAACGAAGCAGCCGGCACTGCATCTCTTCAGATGCGGTACCGGCTGACTGGTCGGGGTGAGAAGATTTGAACTTCCGGCCTCCACGTCCCGAACGTGGCGCGCTAACCAAGCTGCGCTACACCCCGTAGCAAGGGTCAATGTTACCCGGCGACGGGTACCTCTTCCTCAATGGATTCCGCGACCGGCGGGTTCAGCACGTCACGAACGGCCTTCTTCAGCGCCAACGGCGTGAACGGTTTCACCAGGTAGGCATCGGCGGCAGAACGACGGGCGAGGTGCACATCGGCCTGGCGATCCAGCAGCATCAGCACCTTGACGGTGGGCAGCGCGCCCGAACTCTCGTCGAGGCGCAGATCCATGGTGACGGCCATACCGCCCTTGGAGCCGATCTGCAGGTCGAGCACCACCCGGTCGGGGGTGCGCTCGGCGACGAGATCGCTGATCAGGCGGCCCTCGCGGCAGATAGTGAACGAGGTGTCGGGCCCGCTGAGCGCATCGGTGACGGAGCTCACGACATGGTCGGCATCGGTGGCGACGAGAATGTGCACGAGCAAGGACGTTAGCAACTGACCTCAGCCGAACAACAACGTGCGGATAGTGGCCAACGCAGCGAGCGTGTGTACATCGCCGGGCAGGGTGGGCACCCAGGTCGTGTGCACATCCCGCGGTACCCCCGTGGTCGACAACAGAGCTGCCGCCTGATGCCGCTCGGTGGCGGCGTTGGCCCGCAGCTCAACCAGGTTGTCGTAGAGCACTGCTTGGGCCGCTGGTTTGGGTCGCTTGGCGGGTGGCTCGCCGAACTCGGGGGTGCAGCGGTTGACGACGATGGCCGCCACCTCCAGATCGGTCTGGTGCAGTCGCTTGGCGAAGTAGCGGGCCTCCTCGATCGTGTCCTCCCGTGGCGAGGCGACGAGCACGAAGCGGGTGACGTCGCTGTGCAGCAGGGCCATCACGTCCTCGGCCCGTGAACGGAACCCGGTCTCCATGCCGGCGAAGGCCTGGAAGAAGGCGACCGCGTCGGCCAATACGTCGCCGCCGACGACCTTGCCGATGGTGCGCAAGAGCGGCTGCGTGGCGATGTTCAGCACCTTCAAGCCACGGCGGGTGGGCATCATCAGCAGCTTGAACAACGGGTGGTCGATGAATCGCGAAATGGTTCCGGGGGCATCGAGGAAGTCGAGCGCGCTGCGGGTGGGTGGGGTGTCGACGATGACCAGATCGAAGCGCGGGTCGAGGTGCAGCGCATGGAGCCGTTCGGCAGCCATGTACTCCTGGGTGCCGCTCAGCGAGCCGGCCACGTTGCGGTAGAAGCCGTTGGCCAGGATGCGTTCGGCCTGCTCGGCATCGGCCGCATTGGAGCGCACCAACCCGTCGAACGTGGTGGCCGTGTCCAGCATCAGCGCCCACAGCTCGCCGTTGCCGGGCACGTCGAGGCGAAGCGGATCGTTGCCCAACCCACCGGGCACGCCCAGCGCGTCGGCCAGCCGTTTCGCCGGGTCGATGGTGATGACGACGGCCCGACGGCCGCTGCGGGCCGCCTCCAGACCGAGTGCCGCAGCAGTGGTGGTCTTGCCCACGCCACCGGAACCGCAGCAGATCACGACCTCGGCGGCGGCGAGATGTGCCGCAAGCGTGGTCATCGCGGGTCCAGTTCATCGGCCAGTGCCTCGACCGATGCGGTATCGAGGCGGGCACCCGGTACGTGCGACAGCACGATCTGGGGCAGCGCCAGCATGTCGCCGAGATCGCGGCACGCGGCCTCGTGGAGCAGCCGGCGAGTGTTGCGGAACTCGGCAGCCACTCGCAACGGGCTGCCGACCGGCGCTGCATCGGCGGGCAGCGCAGGCCCGGCGTCGACGCCGTTCACCACGATCGGGCCGAGGTGCACACCCACCCGGTCCTCCAGCGCGAATGCGGTCTCGACGGCCTCGTTCATCGGGGTGGTCTCTGGCAGCGTCACCAGGATCACCTGGCAGCGGGTGGGGTCGGCCAACATCGCTGCGGCGTCAGCGGCCTGTGCATTGATCGGGCCGCTGCGCATGGTGGTGCGCATGCTCTTGGCCGACATCAGCAATGTGATCGCGTGACCGGCGGCTGGCCCATCGACGAGCACCAGGTCGTAGCGGCCGCTTTGCTCCAGTTGGCGGATCTTGCCGAGGACCACGATGTCGTCGATGCCCGGGGAAGCGGTGGCAACCACGTCGATGATGCCGCTGGAGACGAGCCTTTTGGTCACCAACGACAGGCCATGTGTGTCGAGGTACTCGGCCAGGGCAGCAGTGGCGGACAGCTGCAGCACCTCCACGTCCGGGAGCAGGCGGGAGAGCGCAGGCTTGCCGTCGAGTTCGATCACCAACACACGAAGTCCTCGACGGATTGCCGCACGCGCCAGAACGGCGGTTACCGTGGTCTTCCCGACTCCACCCTTGCCGGCCACTATGGCCACGGTGGAGCTGGTGAGGAACTGCAGCGGATCAACGCGCTTCGGAGGCACTTGTGCGCAGACTAGCGATCACTCTTCTCGTAGGCCCCCTCGTGGGGCTAGCAGGGTTGTCGCTGCTGTCATCCCCAGTGCGGGCCAGCAGCACCGTGCCCCCGACGACGGACGCCAGCACGACCGATGCGGCGGCCGATCTGGCACCCGTGGACGTGCTGCAGGTTTCGGGTCTGTTCGACGAGGTAACGGTGCAGTCGATCGAGGACGCGATCGACTCGTCGACGGCCAAGGGTTCGCAGGCGCTGATTCTGCAGCTCAACACCGGTGGCGCAGTGGTCGACACAGCCACCATGCGGCAGCTGCTGCAGAAAGTGGCCGACGCCAAGATCGCGATCGGCATCTGGGTGGGTCCGTCACGCGACGCCCGTGCCTATGGAACTCCGGCGCAACTGTTCGGCGTCGCTGATGTGACGGCGATGGTGGCCGGTAGCCGCATCGGCCACACCGGCGATCTGATCACGCTCGACGGCGCCACGGTCGACCTCGGCGCTGGCGCCGACACGCTGCGCAACGGCTCGATGTCGTTCGGAGACGCCCGCCGCACGGGCGTGCTGAAGCTCGACACCACCGACGAAGGTGTGCCCACCGTGCGCAGCATGGTGCTGGCAATGGATGGTGTGCAGCTCCAGGACGGCACCGTGTTGAACACGGTCGCCGAAGAGCTGAACGACAAGGGCCAGACGCAGAAGGTCGCGACGCTGGTGCGCTTCTCCGGCCTCGGCCTGATCGAGGAGATGTTCCACACGGTGGCCAGCCCGCCGATGGCCTACCTGTTCCTGGTCATCGGCCTGTGCCTGTTGATCTTCGAGTTCTTCACCGCCGGTGTCGGCGTGGCCGGTGTCGTCGGCGCAGTGCTGACGGTGCTCGGTTGCTACGGCCTTGCTGCTCTCCCCACCCGCCCCGTTGCGGTGGCGTTGCTCATCGTCGCGCTGATCGCCTTCGCGATCGACGTCCAGGTGGGTATCCCACGGCTCTGGACCGGTGTGGGCACCGCGCTGTTCGTGCTCGGTTCGTGGTTCCTCTACTCACCGCTGCCGGGGAACGATCTGCGCCTCGGTTGGCTCACGTTGTTCGTCGGCATCAGCGGTGTGTTGCTGACGTTCGTGGTGGGTATGCCATCGATGGTGCGCACGCGTTTCGCAACACCCACCATTGGCCGCGACTGGATGATCGGCTCGATCGGCCTTGCGGTTGGCGCGATCGACCCTGAGGGAGTCGCCCAGGTGGGCGAAGCCAAGTGGCGTGCACGCACGAACCGCGCCACCCCGCTGGCTGCCGGTGCCGAGTTGCGAGTGATCGCGATCGATGGTGTGACGCTGGAGGTCGAGCCGGTTGAGGGTGCTGCTCGCGACTACCGCGAGCGTCGCCCCAAGGACGAGTAGCCGCCATGGTTCCCGTGGTCGACCGGCGCACGTTCGTGCAAGGTCGTACCGCAACCTACGGGGTGGCGGGCGAAGGGATGCCTGTCGTGCTGCTGCACGGGTGGGCACTCGGTCAACACACGTATCGCGATGTCATCAGCACGATCGCCGAACAGGGTTGCCGCGTCATTGCCCCGGCTTTGCCGGGTTTCGGTGGGAGTGCCGACCTGCCGGGCGACTCGTTCTCGTTGCGCGGGTATGCCCTGTGGGTAGCCGACCTGCTCGACACGATCGGTATCGAGGAGCCGGTGGTCATGCTGGGCCACTCGTTCGGCGGTGGGGTGGCGGTGCGCTTCGCTCACGACCATCGCGACCGTGTGCGCAGCCTGGTGTTGGTGAACTCGATCGGCGGGTCCGCGTGGAAGAGCGGACGTGGCCTGCGCAGCATCGCCGAGCGCCCACTGTGGGACTGGGGTCTGCACTTCCCCAGCGACGTGTGGCCCATCCGTCAGGCGACCCGCGTGCTGCCGGTCGTGGTGGAAGACCTGTTGCCCAACCTGTTGCGCAACCCGCGGGCGATCGTCAAGGTGGCCAACCTGGCGCGCCGCTCCGACCTGCGCGGTGAGCTCGAGTCGCTGCGCAACGCGGGCCTGCCGATCAGCATCCTGTGGGGCACCCGCGACGGCATCATCCCGCGTGAGTCGTTCGAGGCGTTGTGTGTCGCGTCCGGTGTGCAGGGCACCATCGTCGAGGGTTCGCACAGCTGGCTACTGGCCGACCCGGCCAAGTTCGGCGAGATCATCACCAACGATGTGCGCGTCGCCAAGGCCGCCCGCGAGCTCGAACTTCAGGCTCCGCCGCCCAAGCGCAAGGGCCTGCGCCGCGTGCAGAGCCTCGCCCGTCGCCCCACCGGCTGACGTTTCGAGTGGCTGGTGACACCCCGGGTGTCACGTCCCACTCGGGTGTCACGTCCCACTCGGGCTGGCGGCGTGGCACTCGTACACTGAGGGCGTGCTGCCGGTGCCGATCGTCCGTCTCGACCCTGAACTGCCGTTGCCGAGCTACGCCCATCCGGGCGACGCAGGCCTCGACCTGCGGGCGCGCGAGAGCGCTGTCGTGCTGCCGGCCGGCGGTCGTTTGCTGATGCCCACGGGCATCAGCATCGCGATCCCGCTCGGCTACGCCGGGTTCGTGCTGCCACGCAGCGGCAACGCGCTGAAGCACGGCGTCACCGTCGCCAACGCACCTGGACTCATCGACTCTGCCTACCGCGGCGAGATCAAGGTGGTGCTGCTGAACACCGACCCGCACGAGCCGTTCCACATCCACCGTGGCGACCGCATCGCGCAACTCGTAGTGCAGCGTGTCGAGGAAGTGCAGTGGCACGAGGTGCAGTCGCTCGACGGAGACGATCGCGGCGGCGGCTTCGGCCACACCGGCACGGCCTGACGGCCGAGGGCTACTTCCAGGCGAAGACGGGTTGCTCGAACTCGTGGACGCGGCGGCCGATCTCGCCATCGAGGGCGACCCAGCGGAACTGCACCAGCACAGCGCCGGTGGGTGCGTGAATCAGATCGCCGCCCAGGGGCACCTGCACCACGGGACGGTCGCTCTCGGGGATGGTGATGAACCTCGGCGAGTCGTCGCGCTGCAGGTGGTGGCAGCCGATGCGGTACACGTGGGCGACCTCGGCAGGGTCGGGGTGGAGCACGACGTCGCCACCGGCCCACAGCACCACTGGGGTCATGATGTACCCCGAGCGAGTGACGTAGTCGTCGAGCCGGCCGAGTACTGCCGACTCGGGCAGATCGAGGCCCAACTCCTCGTGCAACTCACGCCGAGCGGTGTCCTCCGGCGTCTCACCCGGGTCCATCCGGCCGCCCGGCAGCGCCCACTGGCCACCATGGCTGTTCAACTTGGCGGCACGTCGGCACAGCAGAAATGCGGCGCCTCCGGACACGTCGGTCATCGCCCCGGTGAGACCGGTGATGTCGCCGGGCACGACCGTCATCTCCTCTGCGCTGAACGCGCCGGGGTCGTATGGGTCGGCGCCGGGTTCGCTGGGCACTACCACGATCGCGACGGCGGCGCGCTTGTGGCCCTCGTGATCGGCCTCGAGCAGCGTGTGCTCGGCCAGGTGGCGGCGCATGCGATCGCGCAAGACATCGTCGTGGGGGATCATCGCGACGCACCCTATGCGCCAGACTGTGGGAATGGTCGATCTCTCGGTGGCGGTGACCCCTCTGTACTACGGCTCGATGGCGTGGGAGAAGCGTGCGCTCGAGCGACGGGCGGCTGTCGAAGGTCCCAGCGCGGCCGACTATCTGGTGCCCGACTCGAAGACGAGCCTGGCGATGGGTGCACTTAGCCTCACCACGCCGATCACGGCAGCGCTGGCTGCGTACGCGGTGCCGTTCAAGGTGGGCAAGCGCAGCGGGCGCGTCGGCAAGGTCGTGCTCGGCGTCGCCGTCACCGCGGTGGCCGTCACCACCGTGGCCGACTACGTGGCGCGCACCGCCGACACACGCAGCGAGGCCGGTCGCCGCGCGAAGGCGAAGGCACGCAAGGTCGCCGAGGTGGGTGGCGTCGCAGCCATCGTCGCCGGTGGCGTGGTGCTCACGGCCACGACAGCGGCGCTCACCAGTGCCACGCGGTTCTGGCGCAAGGGTCAGGCTCGCGACCTCGGCAACGGTGTGGTGCCCTGGGCGCTCTCCATGGTGTGGTGGGACCTCGCGTACTACTGGAACCATCGTTTCCAGCACGAGATCCGCAGCATGTGGGCGATCCACGTGGTGCACCACAGCAGTGAGCACTACAACCTCTCCACAGCGCTACGTCAGCCCGTTGCCGGCGCCTTCGGCGTGTGGGTGCCCTACGGCCTGCCCGCGGCGATCGGTGTGCGCCCCTCGATCATCGAAACCTCGCGAGCGGTGAACCTGATCTACCAGTACTGGATCCACACCGACATGGTGAAGTCGTTGGGCGCCGGTGAGGAAGTGCTGAACACGCCATCACATCATCGGGTTCATCATGGTCGCAACAAGCGGTACATCGATCGCAACCATGCTGGCATCCTCATCATCTGGGACCGCATGTTCGGCACGTTCACCCGCGAAGAGCGCGATGTCGAGCCGGTGGTGTACGGCCTCACCACGAACGTGGAGTCCTACAACCTCTGGACCGTGGCGACGCACGAGTACCGCGACATGTTCCGCGAGGTCGCCCGCAGTACCAACTGGCGCGACCGATTGGGCTTCGTGTTGCGGAGTCCGGGGTGGGCCTACCGCCGTCGCCAGGAGCTCGCTGCCGAGCAGTGAGCCGGTTCAGCCGGCCTTGGCGATGTCGATGTCGGTGGCGGCCTCGCGGCGCAGCACCGTGACCCGGGCGAGGAAGTCGAGCAACACCTTGTTGAACGTGGTTGCGTGCTCGACCATGAACCCGTGGGCGGCACCGGAAATGACCACCAGTTCGGCGTTCGG
>CAIXHI010000233.1 GCA_903919215.1 uncultured Acidimicrobiaceae bacterium | reverse complement strand
TGACCAACCATCGCTACCGGCTCAACCGCAGCTCCAGCTCGAAGGGTGGGCTGGGGCTGGAAGTCTTCGATGCGCACACTGGCCGCCCTCGGGCCACGGCCTCATTGTCGGGCGGCGAGCAGTTCCAGGCGTCGCTCTCGCTGGCGCTGGGCCTGGCCGATGTCGTCAGCCACGGTGGCACCGCCAGTGGCAAACAGTTCGAAGCGTTGTTCGTCGACGAGGGCTTCGGCTCGCTCGACCCGGATGCTCTCGACGACGCCATCGCGGCCTTGTCGCAACTGCACGCGATGGGCCGCATGGTGGGTGCCATCACCCACGTGGAGGCGATGAAGCAGCAACTCCACGTCGGTATCGAGGTCATGCGCCTGCCCGATGGCAAGGGATCCACACTGAAAGTGCACCCGTGACCGATCACATCTCACCGCTCCCGTAGCGTTCACCACTCGATGCTCTCGCTCCACCACTCCGACGAACTCGACCCACTGCTCGATGCCCTGGCCGACATGCTCGCGCCAGCACCGGCCGACCCGTTCACACCCGATGTCGTGTCGGTGCCGGCAGTTGGTGTGCGCGACGCGGCGATGGTGGGTCTGGGCCACCGACTGGGTGCCAGCGCGTCGGGCAGCGGCGACGGCATCAGCGCGAACATCGAGTTCCTGTTCCCGGGTCGGTTCATGGCCCGTGCGCTGGGCGACACCGGGCGCGACTCAGATCCCGAGGGCGACCCGTGGCGTCTGCCGCGGCTCACATGGGCTGTGCTCGATGTGCTGGCGTCAGGCACGGTGGCGGTGCCTGGCACAGGTGGCACCGACGCGCAGCAGTGGGCCCTCGCTCGTCGTATCGCCGACCTGTTCGATCGCTACGCCACACAACGCCCGCGGCTGATCGAAAACTGGGCGCTGGGCACCGACAGCGACGGTACCCACCACACCGACGGCACCCCGGCACTGCTCGATCCGGCGCATCACTGGCAGGCGCAGTTGTGGCGTGCCGTGCGTGCGCACATCGGTGTGCCCAGCCCACCCGAGCGTCTGCCCGACCTGCTGCATTCCATCGCCAACGGTTCGGTGCAGCCGCAGTTGCCCCAACGGGTTGCCGTCTTCGGTGTCGGCGGGGTCGCCCCGACGATGTTGAAAGTGCTGCGCGCCCTCGGCGAGACCCGCGATGTGCACGTGTTCCTGCGCCACCCGTCGATGGCCGCGTGGCAGTCCTCGCCGTACCGCCTTGCCGGGGGGCTCAACGTGCGGGCCAATGTCGACGTCAGCGTGGCGGTCACCCACCCGTTGCTCGTCTCGTGGGCCCGCCCGGCACTCGAAGCGAGGGCGTTGGTGCATGGCGACGCGCAGGTGCACGATGCGCCCCACGGCGCGCCGCCGGCCGGCCCTCCCACCACGTTGCTGCACGCGTTGCAGCACGGTGTCCGGCTCGACCAGAAGCCGATTCGCAACCCGGCGATCGATGCCACCGACGGGTCGTTCCAGGTGCACGCCTGCCACGGTGCAGTGCGGCAACTCGAAGCCCTGCGCGAAGTACTCGGGCACGCGTTCGTCGCCGACCCCACGTTGCAGCCGCACGAGGTGTTGGTGCTCAGCCCCGACCTCACGCGCTTCGCCCCACTCG
Source organism: uncultured Acidimicrobiaceae bacterium (assembly GCA_903919215.1). Lineage (GTDB taxonomy): Bacteria > Actinomycetota > Acidimicrobiia > Acidimicrobiales > Ilumatobacteraceae > UBA668. The sequence goes on along the minus strand of CAIXHI010000233.1, from coordinate 7,032 downwards.
TCAAGGCCGTCTTCCAGCGTGGTGCACTGCCGGTGCCGGTGTGCATCGGCGACCGCTCGCTCACCACCGACGAGCCGATCATCGATGCGGTGCAGGCGCTGCTCACGCTCGTGTCCGGCCGGGCCACCCTGTCCGAGGTGCTGGGGTTGGTTCAGTTCGAGCCGGTACGTCGCCGCTTCGGGTGGTCGATCGACCATCTCGAACAGTTCGCCGCGTGGTGCGAGACGCTGGGTACCAGGTGGGGGTTGTCGGCCGAGCACCGTGCACCGTGGGGTCTGCCCGCAGGTCTCGCCACGGGCACATGGCGCTCGATGGTCGATCAGTTGCTCGCCGGTGTGGCGATGGCCGCCCCCACACCGCGACTCGCCCTGGGCGACACCGCCCCGTACGACGACCTCGCCGGTGACGATTTCGAACTGGTCGGCACCGTGGCCGATCTGCTGGCCCGGCTCATCGATCTGCACGCGCTGGTGCAGAGCGAACGTCCGGTGGCCGACTGGATCGAGTTGCTGCACCGCACCGTCGACGAGTTCTGCGCGCCAGACCCGGACGACCCCAGCCGTCGTCAGCAGGTGCACCGCGAACTCGCCGACATCGTGCGCTCGGCACGTTCGCCCCATGATGCCGACATCACCTGTGGCGTGCCCCTGTCGCTGGCCGATGTGCGGGCGCTGCTCACCGACTCGTTGTCCCAGCGGGCCGGGCGTCTGCCACTGCGCAGCGGTTCGGTCACGGTCAGTTCGATGGTGCCCCAGCACGGGGTGCCGGCGCGGGTGATCTGCCTGCTCGGCCTCGATGAAGGGTCCTTGCGTGGCGGCACCTTCGACGGTGACGACATCCTTGGGTTGCATCCGTGTGTGGGCGAACGTCACCCGCGCCATGAGAGCCGACAGTTGCTGCTCGACGCGCTGCTCGCGGCAAGTGAGCGGCTGGTCATCACGTGCAACGGTGCCGACCTCACCAACAACAAGGAGCTGCCGTTCGTCGTGCCGCTGGTCGAGCTGCTCGACGTCGTCGGCCACCTCGTACCGCTCGAGGCGCATCAGTCACCGGTGGTCGTGCGCCATCCTCGGCACGGCTTCCACGAACGGGCACTGCAACCCGGGCTGGTGTCGCAGCACTCGGCCGCACCGTTCACGTTCGACCCCTCGATGCTTGCTGCCGCCGAGGCGCGCCGCCGTTCCATGGTCACCTTCGACACCATCGCCGTCTCACCGTGGGCGCTCACACCGATGGTGCTCGACCAGGTCGGTATCGACCAGCTCATGGCGGTGGTCGCCAACCCGTCGAAGGTCTACCTGAAGTCGCGTCTCGACGTACGCGTGCCCGATGAGGAGGCAGCGCTCGACGACGGCCTGTCGGTCGGTGTATCGGTGCTCGGTGCCAGCGCGCTCGGTCGGCACCTGCTCGAGGTTCGTCGTCAGGGAGGGGCCGCCGACGACTGGGAGGCCGCCGCCCGACTCGATGGTGCGCTGCCTCCGGGCGAGCTCAGCACGGCGGCCTTGTCGGGTGTGCGGAACGAGGTTGCGTTGCTCGAGGCCAGCGCCGATGCATGGTCGGTGCCGCTCGCGGGCGGTATCGAGGTCACCATCGACCAGACGTTCTGGGTCTCGATCGATGGCGCGGCGGCGGCCCCCATCCACCTGCACGGCAAGGTCAGCAACATCGCCCAACGCGCCAATGGGCCCACCGTCGTGCGCGTCAACTTCAGCAAGGAACGGCCGTCGTTCCGGCTGGCCGCAGCCGTGCAACTCGCTGCGTTGCAGCGCCACGACCCCGACACCGACTGGTCGGCCGTGGTGATCTCGCGTGGCGACCGCGGCAAGATCCTGGCATCGGGTTTGCGGCTGTGCGGCGATGGCAACGCCCGTCTCGAACGTGCCAACCAACTGCTCACGATGTCGGTGCAATTGTTGGCGTGGGCACAGCGCGACGCAGTTCCCTATTTCGACCGGGTGTCGGCGGAACTGGCCGTGCGCAAGTACGGCGGCGTAGAGAGTGCCATCGACTCCGACATGCTGGATCGTCATTGTTCGCTGTTGTGGCCCGAACTCTCGCTCGAGTCGCTGCTCGTCGATCCGGTGCTGGCCACCGACCCCGATGTCGTCCAACCCGACGACGATGCGCAGACCACGTCCAGCCGGGCCGTCGCCGTCGCCCAGTGGGTCTGGAACACCTACGACGCAACGATCGAGACGATCGACGCTGAAGGTGCTGTGCTCGGCGCATTGGGCGCTGCCGACGAGGAAGGGGATGGGGAATGACCGTCGACCTCGAACTCGACCTCACTGCGCCGCTGCCCGAGGGCCGTCTGGTCATCGAAGCCAGCGCCGGCACGGGGAAGACGTATTCGCTCAGCGCGCTCGTGGTGCGCCACGTTGCTGAGCGTGGTGTCGCGGCCTCGGCGTTGTTGGTCGTCACGTTCACGAAGGCCGCGGCTGGCGAACTCAGCGACCGCAGCCGCAAGGCGCTGGTGCAGGCACTCGCGGCGTGCGAGGACGGTGCCGCTCCGGCCGATCAGCCGTGGATGAGCGTGTTGCTCGAGCCCGCTGCCGCGGTTCCCGAGCGCACGGCGCGGTTGCGTGCCGCGATCGCCACCTTCGACGATGCCACCATCACCACCATTCACGGCTTCTGCCAGCAAACACTCCGCCAGTTGGGTCTGCGGTCGGGTGTCGGGCTGAACGCCGAGCTCGGCGACAGCACCGCCGAACTCGTCGACGAGGTGTGCCGCGACCTCATCGTCACCGAACTGGTTGCCAGTCCGGCCGCGCTCGACTGGCCGAAGAACGATGGCGGGCCGACGAAGGTGTTGAAGGAACTGCAGCGTTCCGTCACGGCACTGATCGGCAACCCTGGCGCTGTCGCTGCACCTACTCCCGGCACGTTCACGGCACACAAGAACGATCAACCCGAGCGCCTCGAACGCTGGATCGAACTCGTGCACCTGGCGGTGGCCGAGGTCGGCCGCCGCCGACGCGCACGCCAGGAACTCGGGTACGACGATCTCATCACCGGTCTGCGCGATGCCGTCACCGATCCTGTCAACGGCCCGTCCGTGGTGGAGGCGCTGAACAGCCGGTACCAGTTGGTGCTCGTCGACGAGTTCCAAGACACCGACCCGGTGCAATGGCAGATCTTCGAGCACACCTTCACCGGCAATCTCGTCACGGTCGGCGATCCCAAACAGGCGATCTATCGCTTCCGCGGCGCCGATGTTCATGCCTACCTGCGGGCCACCGAAGGTGCCGACACCATGCACCTGGGCACCAACTTCCGCAGCGACGCCGATCTGGTGAAGGCCACCTCGTCGCTCATCAGCGGTGTCCACCTCGGCGACGAGCGGATCGTCGGCACCGCTGTGGCCGCCGCGCCGAATGCGCTTGCGCGGTCGCTGTCGCCCGGGGCACCGCTCGAGATCCGCTGGCTCTCCGACGATCCAGCGATCCACGGCACCACGGGTGTCTCGGCACCGCTGGCGCGTCGCTCGATCATCGCCGACCTCGTTCGCCAGATCGTCGAACTGTTCGAGTTCCACTCGATCGACACTGGTCATGGCCCTGTCCCGGTGCAACCCGGCGATATCGCGATCCTGGTGCAGTCGCACTCGCAGGCCGCCGAGGTCGTCGAGTCGTTGCGGCGCGCCGGCATCCCGTCGGTGCGTACGCGAACGGGCAGTGTGCTGCGCACCCCGGCGGCGAACGAATGGAGTCTGCTGCTCGCCGCGCTGGAACGGCCGGCACATGCACCCACCGTGCGGGCGGCCAGTTTCAGTGTGTTCTTCCACCAGCACGCGGCCGACCTCGACCCGCTCAATCCCGACTCCGAGCCGCGCCTCGCGGCGCTGCAGCAGCGCTGTGCGGGGTGGGCCGAGCAACTCACCACGATGCCGTTCCTCGCGTGGTACGACCATGTGCGCGGTGCCAGCGAGATGGTCACCACCGTGCTCGAGGCCGAGGGCGGCGAGCGCGAACTCACCGACCTCGATCACATCGCCGAGTTGCTAGCCGGCGAGTTCCCCGGTGCGGGCGCCACACCGGCGGCTGTGCGGCGAACGCTCGACCGCCTGCGCGCCGGGCTCCAGCAAGGTGACGACGCAGATGCGCAGATGCGCCGCATCGATTCCGACGCGGCCGCGGTGCAGGTCACCACGTTGCACGGCAGCAAGGGTCTCGAGTATCCGGTGGTGCTGCTGCCGTTCAACTGGCAGACACCCAACTCGTTCGGTCCCACGATCTACCACGATCCCACCACGGGTCGCCGTGTGGTGGATATCGCCACCGGTCAGGGCTGGAACGGCCTCGACACGGACAGCAGCGAGAAGGGTCGCAAGCACCACGCCACGGCCGAGGCTCGTGGCGACCTGTTGCGCCTGTTGTACGTCGGGCTGACGCGCGCCAAGCGGCGCACCATCGTGTGGTGGGCCGGTGCCAAGGACGCCCAGTCGGCGGCGCTCAACGTGTTGCTGTTCGACCGCGACGCCGACGGTGAACCGTTGTGCACCGCACCGACACTGGACGTAGGGCCGAGGGGCGGGGTGAAGCCCAACCCGGCGACCATCGCGTCACCCGACGACGCAGGCGTGACCGAACGGTTGGCCCAACTCGTCGCGCGCAGCGGCGGGCTGATCGCCGCGACGTCGGTACCCGGCATCACACATCGTGTTCGCTGGCTCCCCCATCTCGCCGCGCCAACTCCGCCGGTGCTGGCCGTGGCGTCCACGCACGATCGCGTCATCGCCGACGACGCGTGGCGGCGATGGTCGTTCACCTCCATCACCCGCACACTCGAGCGCGATTGGTCAGCCACCGCATCGGTCGCCGGTGGCGCCGATGAACCAACACCCGCCGACGACTCACCGGCAGCGGCAGCGACTGCGGGTGCGGGTGCCGTCGCGGTGCCGATGCCGTTGGCCGAGGTGCTGGCGGGTGCCGCCTTCGGCACATTGGTGCACAGCGTGCTGGAACGGCTCGACCCGTCCAGCGCCGATCTGGCGGCCGATCTCGCTGCCGAGGTGAAACTGCAGTTACGGCGCGATCGGTTGCAGGTCCCGGCGGACGATCTCGTCGCCGGTCTGTCGGCTGCACTGCACACCTCGCTCGGGCCGCTCGCCGACGGGCTGCGGCTCGTCGACATCCACGCCACCGACCGGCTCGCCGAACTCGACTTCGACCTGCCGTTGGCCACCGTCTCGCCGCGTGTGAATGCGAAGCAGATCGGCGAGGTGCTACTGGCCACGTTGACCCCCGACGATCCGCAGCGCCCGTACGCGCAGTCGCTTGCCGACGGCCGGTTCGATTTCCCGCTCGCCGGGTTTTTACAAGGTTCTATCGACGCCGTGCTGCGCGTACCCGACCCAGTGGCCGGGCACCGTTATCTGGTGGTCGATTACAAGACCAACCGGCTCCACGACAAGGGCGCCTCGGCACCGCTCGACGCGTATCACCCCGATCTGCTGCCGGCCGAGATGGCCCACAGCGACTACCCGTTGCAGTCCATCCTTTACAGCGTTGCGCTGCACCGCTATCTGCGGTGGCGACTGCCGAGCTACCAGCCCGAGCAGCATCTCGGCGGCATCACCTATTTGTTCGTGCGCGGCATGGTCGGCGCCGACACACTGCACCACGAGGGTCACCCGTACGGTGTGTTCAGCTGGCGGCCGGCCGCGGACGCGGTGGTGGCGCTCGATCATCTGCTGGCGACGGGAGGGTGGCGATGAGCGTGCAGCACGTGCGCATCCCCGCCGAGGTGCCGTCCTTGGCGGCGCTCGTCGATGCCGATGTCATCGGGCCCACCGAGGTGCACCTCGCCGGTTGGGTGGTGCGTGCCTCAGGTGTCAGCGACCCGCTGGTCGCGCTGGCGGTGGCGATGGCTGCCTGGGCAGCACGGCACGGGCACGCCTGTGCCGACCTCGACGAACTGGCCGAGGTGGTGGCCAAGGAGCATGCGCTGCGCGCCGACGACCCCGAGTTCATCGCTGTCGCGTGGCCGGGTACCGACGAGTGGCTGGATGCACTGCGTGCCGCAACCACGGTGGTGCGTGTGGCCGAGGCCAGCGACGCCGAGCCGCAGTTCGACACTCGCCCGCTCGTGCTGCACGGACAACGGGTGTACCTGCAGCGCTACTGGATGGACGAGAGCGCGGTGGCCGCTGCCATGTGCGCGCGGGCCATCAACCTCGACACCACGCTCTCGCCCGATGCGGCGACGGTGCTCGAGCACCTGCTGCCCGCGCAGACCAACGGCGAACCGAACCTGCAGCGGGCGGCAGCCGACGTGGTGTTGCGCAGCCGATTGGCGCTGATCGTCGGTGGGCCGGGCACGGGCAAGACATACTCCGTCGCACGCCTGCTGGCGGTGCTGCTGGAACAGAGCAACCAGTCGGGCGAACACCTGCGCATCGCGTTGGCGGCACCCACGGGTAAGGCCGCGGCGCGGCTGCAGGAGTCCATCACTGCAGCGATGGGTCAGCCCGATGTGAAGGGCCACATCTCCGAGTCCGTTCGTAGTGCCCTCGCCGCGATCGTGCCCACCACCATCCACCGTCTGCTCGGGCCGTTGGGTGCCCAACGGCAGCGGTTCCGGCACCATGCCGGCGACCCACTGCCACACGATGTGGTGGTCATCGACGAGACATCGATGGTGTCGCTGCCACTGTTGGCACGGCTGGTCGAAGCCTTGCCGCCCACTGCTCGGTTGGTACTCATCGGCGATCCCGATCAGTTGGAGAGTGTCGAACTGGGCTCGGTGCTCGGCGACCTCGTCGCTGCCTCCGCCGTCGAAGGCCCGTTGTCAGGGCGTTCAGTGCGCCTGTTGCGCGGTCACCGCTTCGGCGGCAACACCCCCATTGCGTTGCTGGCCGACGCCATCCGCCGAGGCGACGCTGATGGTGCCTTGGCGCACTTGCGTTCGGGAACCGTCACCGATGGCTCCAGCGTGCATTTCCTCGAGACCGACGAACCGCTGGCTGCCTCGGTACTCGCGGCAGTGCAACTGGTTGTCGGGCCGGTGTTGGCCGAGGTGCGCGCGGCT
>CAIXHI010000232.1 GCA_903919215.1 uncultured Acidimicrobiaceae bacterium | reverse complement strand
GCTGACAAGTGGCAACCCATGCGGACCGACACCCTCTACCAGCTCGTAGTCGCCGACGAACAACTGCATCAGGTAGGTGGTCATCGGCCGTTGCTCCCGCCACACCCAGACCTCGTTGGCCCCCTCGGAATGGTGATCAGTGAGTTCGCCGTTGGCGACAGCCGTGAGGCCTGCTGGCACCGTGACAGCGACCGTGAATGTCGCCTTGTCGCTGGGATGGTCGTTACATGGCAGCCAGGTGTGCGCTGCATCAGGTTCGTTCAGCACATAGGCGCCGCCGGTGGTGTTGAACCAGCCATTCGAGAGACCGACGATCGACGCCCGGGGCTGCGGCGACAGGTGATACACGACCGTCACCCGCAGGTGGTCGCCGTCGTGGCCACCACCGGGCAGGCTGACCCGCAGCTCAGGGTCATCCTGGGCGAACGTCACCGCGTGGCCATTCACCGAAACCGAGTCGATCTCAGGACCGTCGGCATCGAGCGTGATGGCCTGTCGGGCCGTGGTGAGCGTCAGGTCGATCGCCACCGTCGCCCGCAGCACGTCGGTGGCTGGGTCGAACGCCAGTTGCAGGTCGTAGTTCGACACGTCGACGCCCGGATTTCCGAGCCCAGGGAACAGTTCATCACCGAGTCCGTCGCCGGGTTGCTCGCCCCCGTCCGACGTTGTACTGGGCACACTCGCGACCGGAACAGCGGGAACAGTGCTCGTGCCGATGGTGTGCGCACCCCGTACGGACACCCCTGCCGACGTCGAACAGGCAGCCAGGGCACACCCGACGGCGAGAGAGACCCAACGACGACGCACCCGAGCAGCCTAGTTCGGGGCCAGCACCGGCATTTGGGAGACGAATTCCGCAAGAGATCCACAAAGTTTCCTGAATTACTCCAGTGTCGACGCATGCTGACCGATGAAGGGATCGAGAGAACTCCACCCGAGTTGGACTGACCATGACACGCGCACGACGATTCCTAGCCACCACAGCGGCAGCGCTGTCTGTCCTGCTCTGCGTTCCGACCGCCCCCGCCCGCGCCGCCGATCCGGTTCCGCCGTTCATTCCCCCCGCCGCAGGTTGGCTGGAAACGGTGAACTACTACCGGACAATGTCCGGCTTGGCGCCGGTCACGGAGAACGCAGCGCTCAACCCCGGTGCCTACAACCACTCGTGCTACATGCTGTACAACAGCATTTCGCACGACGAATTGCCCGGCAAGCAGGGCTACACCAGCAACGGCGACATTGCCGGCAACAACGGCAACGTCGCCGTGAGCAGCGCGCTAGGAGCCACCGCCCGCAGCCACATCGAACTGTGGATGACCGGGCCGTTCCATGCGATCGGCATCCTGCGCTACAACCTCAACAATGTCGGCTTCGGCAAGTGCGATATGGCCTCGACTCCCACGCCCTGGCACTCTGGCGCAACCCTCAACGTCTTGAGCGGCTTGGTCAGCGCACCGCGACCGGCCACCCCGATCCTGTTCCCTGGCGACGGCGCGACCACCAGCCTCAACGCCTTCATCACCGAGTCGCCGAACCCGCTCACCTTCTGCGGTTGGACCGGTTCGGCCGGTCTCCCTGTCATCGCGATGATGCCCGAGACCGTCACGGCAGCCTCGGCGACCATGACCGGTCCGAACGGGCCGGTCCAGGTCTGCTCGATCTCCAAGGCCAACACGACTGGTACCGCTCAGGCGATCCTCGACCACGACAACGCCGTCAGTGTGATCCCCCGTGCCGCTCTGGTGCCCGGTACGTACACGGTCACGGTGACCACCCAGGCCCGTACCGTCACCTGGTCGTTCATAGTTGACCCGACCGCTGCCACCGGCATCATGCCGGTGCCCACGGTGGTGCCCTCCGGAGCACCGTCCTCCTACACCCACATCGACCCGTTCCGCTTCGCCGACAGCCGCGAAGCCCTGCGCATCTCGCCGGTCATTGGCACATCGATCAAGATGATCAAGCTCGCCGGCATCGCGGGCCTGCCGAGTGACATCACCGCGATCAGCGCCAACTTCACGTTCGTCAAGCCGAACCAATCCGGGTATCTGACGGTCTACGACTGCACCGACCCGCGACCGGTGGCATCGACTCTGAACTACACGACAGGGGCGATCGTCGCCAATGCCGGGGTGTTCCCGCTCAGCCCCAGCGGCTACATCTGCATCTACTCGATGGGATCGGGCCAGCTGGTCATCGACATCTCCGGGTACTTCCGCACCACGGGCGGTGACAGCTTTACTGCCACCTCACCCACGCCGGTGTTCGACACCACCACCTACCTCAACTCATCCGGACGTCTCGCTGCCCGCGGCAGCGCCTCGATCAGCTTCGCCAATCGATATGGCGTCCCCCACGGGGCGACCGCAGTGGCCATCGCCATCGCTGGCATCAATCCCGCGGCCGATGGCTTCATCACCACCTACCCGTGCTCAGGCATCAAGCCGTTCGTCTCCTCGGTAAACCCAGTGGTGGGTTCCGTGCGATCGAACTTCGCGATCGTCCCACTGTCCGCTGCCGACGAGATGTGCCTGTACACCTTGACCGCCGAGGACGTGAAGGTCACGTTGCTCGGGTACTTCACCTCGTCGGGAACCGGATCCATCGTTCCCACGACCCCCACTCGTGTGACCGACACTCGCGACGTGTATCGCCCTGACATGAACGCCGGAACCGGGGGTCAATACCTGCCGGCCAACACCACCGTGACGGTGTCGCTGGCTGGCCAACGCGGGATCCCGGCGAGCATCAAGGCGCTCTCACTGAACCTCACCGTCGCCAACACCGTGGCCAACGGCACGTTGAAGATCTGGGGCTGCGGAGCTGAACCGGCCTCCGAGAGCGTCAACTTCCCTGCCGGCACGATCATCGCGAGCGGGTTGCAGGTCAAGGTCGGAGCATCCGGCGAGATCTGCTTGCGGTCCTCCACTCAGTTGCACGTCATCGTCGACGTGACCGGTTGGTGGAACTGATCAGCGATGCAGTTCGGGGTCGATGATCGACGCCCGCAGCCGCACGGTGTAGACCGAATCGCCTGACAGCACGCCACCGCGACCGAACAGTCGACCGGCCTGCCAGTTCGAGAGTCCAAGTTCCGGTTGCAGCAGCGCGAACTGACCATCGACCCAACGGGTGAAACCGTCACCCACGAACGGCGCGTCGATCGAGCGGTAGAACCACTCCTGTTCCACTGGATCGGCGCTGATCAGCGAGGCCACGAAGTGCGGGCTGAACGTGTTGCATTGCTGCACCGCTTGGGCCACGTCGTCGACGATCAACATCGCCAACTCGGGCACGTCGTCCCACTCGAACTCGTGCGCCAACAGCGGATCGTCGATCGGCAGTTCATGAATGAGCGGCTGCACGCCCCTGCCGGCAGCCGCCTCCTCGGCGGCCGAACGCAAGGCCGGCACCAGGTCGTGGGCTCGGTCGCGAGGGATGCAGACCACGTTCACCGTATTGCACACCTTGCGATCGAGCGAATGCCGCACGGACAACCGGAAGCGCTCGACGTCGGCGGAGGTACCAGCAACGAGCCATGCCCCTCCCGTGCCGTGCAGGCTGACCGGCACACCGTGTTGGCGAGCGACCGCACCCAGTTGAGCCACCGCCGCGCCCGAGCCGCGAGCGACGGCGAGACCCAATCGCGTGTCAGCGAACAGCGCCCAACCAGCGGCATGGGCGGCGCTGTCGACGAGCGCCACGGCACCTGGTGGCACACCGGCAGCGCGCAACGCCGGCTCGACGGCAGCCGAGATGATCGCCCGGGCGGTTCCCAGTGCATCGCTGCCAATACGGAACACCACCGTGTTGCCGGTGCGCAGCACACCTGTGGCATCAGCGAACACGTTCGGACGTCCCTCGAACACGAACCCCACCACACCCAGCGGGTCGCGCCATTGCTGTACCGACCAGTCGTCGTGACGAACTTCCTGGACCTGCTGGCTGCGCCGAGTGGGGATGTCGCGCCAAGTACGCAACCCATCGATCATGTCGGCGCGCATCTTCGGGCTCAGGACCAGCCGCCCGGTGGAGCGTCCGCGAGCAGCCGCCTGTTGCACATCGGCAGCGTTGGCAGCGGCGATCGGAGCGAAGACCAGGTCGTCGGCGAGCAGGTCGGCGAAGCGGCCGAAGAAATCACTGATCTGATCGTCGGTAACCGTGCTGAGTGCACTGAAGGCGTCGAACGCGCGGGCCACCGCTGCAGCTGCGACAGCGTGCTCTGCGGCCGGCAGATGGAGCAGATCGCCTGTCTCGTGCACCACCACCAGACGATCGCCAGCGACGAACCCCGCTGCCAACTCGGGTGACACCGTGACAAATCGATCGCCACCGAACACGATCCGCTCGCCAGCGGTGAGTGATTGCAACTGCTCGCTCATGAAGTCAGCACCGTAGCGTGGTCGCCATGTCTTCCGACCGCTTCTACTTTCGCCAGCTGCTTTCGGGGCGAGACTTCGCGACGCACAACCCCATTGCACAGCAGATGGTCAACTTCACGTATGCCATCGGCGACCGGGCAACGAACGAATGCGTGCTGATCGACCCCGCCTACGCCGTCAACGAACTCCTCGACTTGGTGGAGGCCGACGGCATGAAGGTGACCGGAGTGCTCGCCACTCACTTCCACGCCGACCATATCGGCGGGAACATGATGGGCCACCCGGTGGAGGGTGTTGCCACTCTGCTGGAGCGGTGCAGCTGCCCCGTCCATGTGCAGCGCGATGAGACGCCGTGGGTGCTCAAGACCAGTGGACTCTCCGAAACCGACCTGGTGCAGCACCAGGGCGGCGATGTGGTGCAGGTGGGCGACATCAGCATCACGCTCGTCCATACGCCGGGCCACACACCAGGGAGCCAGTGCTTCCATGTCGATGGCCGCTTGGTCAGCGGCGACACCTTGTTCCTGGATGGGTGCGGACGCACGGACTTCCCCGGTAGCGACCCGGAGGCGATGTACGAAAGCCTGCAGATGCTGGCAGCGATGCCCGACGGAACCGTGGTGTTCCCCGGTCACCGCTACTCGGCGCCAGCGAGTGCCACCATCGACGAGATCCGCGAGAGCAACTACGTGTTCCGCCCACGGACCAAGGAGCAGTGGCTGATGATGTTCGGTTCGTGAACCGGCTAGACCACTGCGAACACGATCGACGTCGCTCCCGCCGACGCCAGCAGCGCCAGCACCAGCGCACGGAAACGCTGACCGTGCATGTGCTTGCGGATCGGCCACCCGACCAATTGCCCCAGCGCCCACGCTGGAAGCGCGATCAATGCGGCGTGCAGACCGCTCTCGGTCAACTTTCCTCGGAACGCGAACAACGCCATGGCGCCCACGTTGCAGAGCGCGAACACGGCGGAGATCGTGGCCCGGAAGCGAGCCGCTTCCAGGTGCCGAGCCTGAAGGTCGAACACCAACGGCGGGCCGTTGGTGGACAACGATGTGCTCAGCACACCCGAAATGAAGCCGGCAGCTACGTCCACACCGGACCCTGCGTGGCGCAGATCCAGTCGCGCT
>CAIXHI010000231.1 GCA_903919215.1 uncultured Acidimicrobiaceae bacterium | reverse complement strand
CCTCGTCGCCGAACTGAGAACTGTGTGCGTCATGTCAGGTGCTCCTCTGCGGGGTCCCAGCCGCCGTTGTCGACGAGCGCATGCAGACGCTCGTTCGTGAACTCTGTTTCGATGTTGGCGGCCGTGGCGGCCACGCTGTCGGCCACCGAACCGGTGAGCGGGTGGCTGGCACGGCGCCACTCACCGACGTAGTCCTGTGCAGACTTCTTACCGGCAACCATTGCCGCGCGGTCGATTGCCTTTTGGAAGCGATGCGGAAGGATGACCTGGTGGCGATCATCGCCGTCCTTGCCGTTGATCTGGGCGGGGATATCGCGCCACAGAATGACGATGACCTCGCTGGCGGAACGACGAGCCATATCTCAGGCCACCTTTCGGAGTGTGACGGTGACGGCCTGTTCGAAGGGCGCGAGGCCGACATGGTGATGTTCGAAGTGCAGACCCAACTGCTGGGCGGCGCGTTCGGCGGCGGCCAGGACCGCGGCGTCCTGGGTTTGCGAGAGCAGGACGAGCCGTGTGTAGTTGCCGAAATAGGTGGGCAACAGCTGAGGGTGGAGGTCGAGGCCGAGCCCCTGCCATACGAGTGCGTCGAAGTGCTTCGCCAGAAAGTCGGTGAGATAGAAGGTGCCCAACTCGGCTTCAGCGAGCGCCGCGAACGGTGCGCTGCCGGAGAAGAACTCATAACAGTGGCTGCCGGGCAGCCGTCGCAGGTTGGTCCGCTCGGACAGCAGTCGGTCCAGTGCCCCGCCCGTGCCGCAGTCGGCGTAGCCGATGAGGACCGTCCGGTCGGTCTGCGGATCGTGCTCGTCGAGGAGCAACTGCAGTTCGGGAACGATGCGCCCAGGTCGGTTGTGGAGATTCGCCGGGAGGTAGCGAACCTCGACGGCGTCGGCGAGGTCGTTGGCTGCCAGCACTGCGCGCAGCTCGGCCACGAGGGCGCCGCAGGCGATCACGAGTGGCCGGGACATGGAACCGGTATCAGGCGACGGACGGGCCGGGGGGCTCAACGCGCCCGCGGCGAGCGCTGACGAGCTGCTTGGCCATCTCGGAAGCCACCGCTGCGTCTCGGCAATAGGCGTCAGCGCCGACGGCCTGACCGAACTCTTCGTTGAGCGGGGCGCCGCCGACCAACACGATGATCTTGTCGCGCAGACCGCGCTCCTGGAGCGTGTCGATGACCACCTTCATGTACGGCATGGTGGTGGTGAGCAGTGCCGACATGCCGAGGATGTCGGGTTTGTGCTCCTCGATCGCCGCAAGGAACGAGTCGGCATCGGTGTTGATGCCGAGGTCGATGACTTCGAAGCCAGCACCCTCGAGCATCATGGCCACCAGGTTCTTGCCGATGTCGTGGATATCGCCCTTGACGGTGCCGATGACGACCTTGCCGATCGGCTCGGCTCCGGTCTCTGCGAGGAGCGGGCGGAGGATCTCCATACCGGACTTCATCGCATTCGCGGAGAGCAGCACTTCGGGGACGAACAGGATGCCGTCGCGGAAGTCGATGCCGACGATTCGCATCCCTTCGACGAGGGCCAACTGCAGCACGCTGTCCGGCGTCCAACCCCGATCGAGCAGCAGCAGCGTGCCTTCGGCAATCTCCGGCGCCATGCCGTCATACAGGTCTTCGTGCATCTGCGTGACGAGCTCGTCGTCGGGCAGCGCAGAGAGGTCGAGATCGTCGGCGTCGCTCATGTACATCCTCGGGTCATCTGTTCCACGATGTGGAATCAATCCGTATGGTGGAACCCTAGCACAACTGGTTCGCACGCGGCCGGGCGCCGGCCAGAGAAGCCGGCGCCCGGTAAGGCTAGCTGCGTGTTGACCTAGCTCAGGCGAACCAGGCGGACCAGACAGCCTCGTTGGCGGCGATCCAGGCCTTGGCCACATCGGCGGCAGGCTGCTGATCGATCTCCACCTGTGGCAGCAACTCGAGTTGCTGATCGATGGTGATCTGCACCTTCTGCACCATCGACCACACCTTCGGGTTCTTCTTCTCCAGCTTGGCTGAAGCCAACTTGATGAGCGGGTCGGCCGGGTAGCCACAGGCCACCTTCTCGACGTCGTCGGCGCAGCCGGCGGTGTAGTCGGGCAGCTTCACCTGGACCAGCTTGTACTTGCCAACTGCGGCGGTCGGTGTCCACCAATACATCACGATCGGCTTCTTTTCGGCCACGGCGCTGTCGAGCTCGGCCACGGTGGCGGCCTCAGAGCCCGAGAACTTCACGTCGAACGGCAGTTCCAGATTCGCGATCAGCGGTTCGTCGAGCTGTGAGTACGCCGGGTCGGTACCGAGGAAACGACCCTTGTCGCCGGTCTCTGCGGTGGCGAACAACTTCGCCGACTTGGGATCCTTGAACCCTTCCCACGTCGCCAGCTCTGGATGTTCGGCAACGACGTAGTCGGGAACGAACCAGCCGATCTGGCCGGTAGTGCCGAGCTCGCCCATCTTGACGACCGAACCATCGTCGATGAACGCCTGCTCATCGGCAACGATGCCCGACGGCCAGAGTTCGGTGACGAAGTCGACCGACCCATCGGAGAAACCGCTGAACATCGAGTTCTCATCGATCTCAACGATCTCGGCGGGCACGCACAACTGCGACTCGATCAGCTGCTTCATGATCTGCGCCTCGATTGCGGAAGCGGTCCATGCATTCTGCACGATCTGGATTGGCTCACCGCTGAGGCCACTGCATGTGCCGGCGGCGCCGTTGGACGTACTGGACTTCTTGTCGTCACCACAGGCCGTCAACGCGAGCGCTGCGACGGCGATGAGCGCGATGGTGCGCTTGCCACTCAAGTTCATCTTCCCCCTCGATTCTCGTCGGCCCCCCTGGCCAACAGAGTGAGACTAGTCTCTCCGCAGATCCACTGAGGGAGAT
>CAIXHI010000230.1 GCA_903919215.1 uncultured Acidimicrobiaceae bacterium | reverse complement strand
CGGACGACGGGTTGGCGAAGCTGCAACGCCAGCAGGCCGCGGTCAGGTTGCGGTGGTGGATCGACGCCGACGGGATGATCCGATTCGATGGTCGCTTCGACCCGGTGTCGGGTGCCGAACTCACCGGCAGGCTCCGTCAGCAGGTCGAGAGGCTGTTCCACGCACGGCAGCCCGATGGGTGCCCCACGGATCCGGTCGAACGGCAACAGTTCCTGCAAGCACACGCACTGCTGGCGCTGGTGCAGGGGCGGGCCGGGTCGTCGGGTGGGCCGGATGTGAGCGTGCTGATCGACGAACGGTCGGTCGTGTCGGGACGTTGGCATGAGCACACGGTGCTCGATGTTGGCACCGGCGTGTACGGCATCCCGATCGAGACCGTGCGCCGCTGGGCCTGCCTGGGCACCGTCACACCCATCATCGTCGGCGCGGATGGGGTGCGACTGTTGCTGGGTCGCGAACAACGCTTGGCGAACAGGGCGCAACGGCGTGCATTGCGGTCCGCGTATCGCACGTGCGCGTTGTGCGACACACCATTCGAGTTCACCCAAGCACACCACGTGCACTGGTCCACCCACGGCGGCCCCACCAACATCGACAACCTTGTTCCGCTGTGCACCCGCCACCACCACCTCGTCCACGAAGGCGGCTGGCAACTCACACTGCACCCCGACCGCACCCTCGAAGTACACCGACCAGGAGGGGAGGTCAGCATCCACGGGCCACCCCGAGCCATGGCCGCCTGAGGGCGGGGTACGGTGCGGGAGTGCACCCTGAACGAGATGCCGTGAACGATCGTTGGCTCGCGGCCGCGCAGATTGCCGCCGGAGTGCTGTTGGCGGTAGCGGCGACGGCTATGCCGTGGGCGAGTAGGAGCGTGGCTGACGTATCGGGCGCAACTGTGGGGTCCACGGTCGCTCGGGGTGGGGTGGCTGGCGTGGTGCTCGCCGTCCTGGCCGCAGTGGTGGTCGTTGACGCGCTGCTGGCTTCGCGTGTGGAGTGGCTCCGGCTGGCATCGGCACTGACTGCGTTGGTGGCGTTGGCGATGGCGGTGGCGCTCGCCCTCGGCAGGATCGCACGAATGAACTCGGCGATCATGGCCGAAGGGACGACGCGTACGTCGTACGAGCCAGGTGCCCTGTTCGGGGTGGCGGCAGCGGCGGCGATGGTCGTGGTCGCCGTCACTCGCTCGCGGCGAGCGCTCGCTGCCCGCCGGGCAGCGAGCCAATCGTGAGAGCCCCGTAGTCAGCGCGCCTGACAGCGACCCACCCGGGCCGACCTAGTCACGGGTACCATGTGCGTCGCCCTCAGTACCCGAAAGGACCGTCGTGGACGTACGCATTGGCGTCACCCAGACCCCCCGCGAGATCAGCCTCGAGATCGCCGACGACCAGGATCGCGCGGCCTTGAAGGCACGTATCGAGGCCGCCCTCACCGGCGCCGTCGATGTCCTGTGGCTCACCGACAAGAAGGGCCGCGATGTCGGCGTGTCCGCCGCCAAGATCGCCTACATCGAACTCGGCGCGGCTGAGGGCGAACGGCGTATCGGCTTCGGCGGCTGAGCCGAGTCCCGCGATGACCAGTCTCACGGATCATGACCAGCGAAGCGCACGGATCATGACCAGCGGAGCGTACGGATCATGACCAGCGAAGCGCTCGGATCATGACCAGCGAAGCGCTCGGATCATGAAGGGCATCATCCTCGCCGGTGGCACGGGAAGTCGGCTGTGGCCGATCACGCGCGGAGTCAGCAAACAGTTGCTGCCCGTGTACGACAAGCCGATGATCTACTACCCGCTGACGGCGTTGATGTTGGCGGGTATCCGTGAGGTGCTGATCATCACCACACCGCACGAACAGGCCGGGTTCCGCACCCTGCTCGGCGATGGCAGCCAGTGGGGCCTCGACCTGCAGTACGCGGTGCAGGAAGTGCCCAACGGGTTAGCGCAAGCGTTCGTGATCGGCGCCGACTTCGTGGCTGGTGGTCCCTCGGCGCTGGTGCTGGGCGACAACATCTTCTTCGGGCAGGGTCTGGTGGAGCTGATGCAGTCCGCCCGTGCCCGAACCGAGGGCGCCACCGTGTTCGGCTATCGGGTCAGCGACCCCGAGCGCTACGGCGTGGCCGAGATCGATGCGCACGGCAAGGTGCTCAGCATCGAAGAGAAGCCCACCGCACCGCGCAGTAACTACGCCGTCACCGGTCTGTACTTCTACGACGAGCAAGTGGTCGACATCGCCGCCGACCTGCAGCCGTCGGCCCGCGGCGAATACGAGATCACCGACGTCAACGCCGAATACCTGCGGCGCGGTCAGCTGCACATGCAACTGCTCGGCCGCGGCTACGCGTGGCTCGACACCGGCACCTACGACTCGTTGCTCGAGGCGTCCAGTTTCGTCGCCACGCTGGAGAAGCGTCAGGGTCTGCAGGTCGCGTCGCCCGACGAGATCTCGTTCGCCGCCGGATGGATCGATGCTGCGCAGTTGCGCGCCAACGCTGAACCGATGGGCAAGAACCCCTACGGCCAGTACCTGCTGCGACTTGCCGGCGAGGGTCTGCACACGTGATTCCGTTGCTCGACCGCCAACTGCTGTTCGTCAGCGGCAAGGGCGGCACGGGCAAGACCACGGTCGCAGCGGCGATCGCCGACCTGGCGGTCGAGCGCGGCAAGCGCGTGCTGGTGTGCGAGATGGATGCCAAAGGCGCGCTCGCTGCTGCGTTCGAGGTGGGCACGTTGGGGTTCCAACCCACGGAGCTGAAGCCGGGTCTGCATGCGATGGTGATGAACACTGAGGACTCGCTGCGCGAGTACCTCCGGTTGTTCGTGCGTATCCCGCTCATGGGGCGGATTGGCCCGCTGGCGCACATGTTCGACTTCGTCGCCGACGCTGCGCCGGGCGTGAAGGAGATCCTTGCGGTCGGCAAGCTGTGCTACGAGGTGCGTGAGCGCCACTACGACCTCGTGGTGGTGGACGCAGAGGCCAGTGGGCACATCGTCGCTCAGATCGATGCACCGCGGGCGATCCGTGATCTGGTGCACGTGGGCATGGTGCGCGATCAGACCGACTGGATGCTCGACATCCTCGGTGACGCAACGCGAACCGGCCTCGTCGTGGTCACCACCCCCGAGGAGATGCCCGTCACCGAGACGGTGGAGCTGGTGGCCAAGGTGCAGAACGCCACCGAGGTGGACGTCGCCGCAGTCATTGCCAATCGCGTGCTGCCGCAATGGTTCAGCGCTGCCGACGCGGAAGTGTTCGACGCGCTGGCCCGCCCAGCTGAGCAGGCGCTCCTGGCGCAGGCCACCGGAGCCAAGATCGCACCGGTGTTTCACGCCGCAGCGCTGGCTCGCGCTCGCCGCGCCGTGGCCGGCGAGTACCTGCAGCGCCTGCGCACCGAGATCCCGGCGGCGGTACCGATGGTGTTAGTGCCGGAGCTGTTCACCCGCTCAGGCGGACGCCGCGTCGTGTCGCTGGTGGCCGAAGCGCTGCATGAGGAGCTGGGCTGATGGCGCGCTCCGCGAAGTCAACTGGCAGCAGCAGCGCCCGCGAGTTCGCCGAGCTGCTGGCCGCGAAGGAGATGGTGGTGGTGTGCGGTAGCGGCGGCACCGGCAAGACCACCGTCGCCGCCGCCCTCGGCGCCCAGGCTGCAGCGACGCTCGGTGGGCGGGTGCTGGTGCTCACCGTCGACCCAGCGCGTCGGCTCGCGGCGGCGCTGGGGCTCGACGGCACCACGATCGGCAACACTCCGGTGCAGGTGGCGATGCCCGCTGACTGCCGTGGTGAACTGTGGATGGCGATGCTGGACACCAAGGCCGGCTGGGACGAACTGATCCGTCGTCACGCACCCGACGCAGCCCTGCGCGACACCGTGCTGGCCAACCCGTTGTACCGCAATATCACCGGTCGTTTCGTGAACAGCCACGACTACCTGGCAATGGAGCAGTTGTACGACCTGCACTCGTCGGGTCACTACGACCTCGTCGTCATCGACACCCCGCCGTCGCGCAATGCGCTCGATCTGTTGGACGCGCCGGGTCGGATGAAGGAGTTCTTCGGCAGTCGCCTGTTGCGGTGGCTCACCGTGCCGTACCGCTCGCGGTTGTTCACGATTGCGTCGAAGCCGTTCTACCAAGTAGCCGACCGCGTGCTCGGCTCACGCTTCCTGCAGGACATCGCCGAGTTCTTCATCCTGTTCCAGACGATGGAGGCCGGGTTCGTGGCACGGGCCAAGGAGGTCGAGCGCCTGCTCACCGACGACGGCACGACGTTCGTGGTGGTCAGCACACTCGAGGCCGCCCCAGCTCGCGAGGCCCGCTACCTGGCCGAAGCGCTGCAGCAGCGCAAGATGCCGCTCGGTGCGCTCGTGCTGAACCGAGTACTGCCGGCCGAGGTGCGCCAGCCGGCGGCGGCGAAGGCAGCGACGAAGCTGGCCGCCCTGGCCGCCGACGACGCAGTGGTGGAACAACTGGTCCTGCTCACAGGAACACAGGGTGAGGCCGTGCGCCACGTGCTCACCGAGGTGGCCGAACGGTTCCGCGATACGGCTGTCGTGGCAGCCCGCGAAGCCGAGCGTCGCCGTGAGCTGGAGACGGTCGTGCCACTGACCGCCGTGGTGCCCACGCTGGCCGGCGATGTGCACGATCTGGCGGGGTTGCTCACCATCGGCGAGCAGATCCTCGGCAACGGATCGCGGTGACACCCGTGCCGGCGTGGCACACTCGGATGTCATGGCCACGCTTGGCGAGCTCACACGGCAACTCACCGACCTCGATCGCGACGACATCGATCATCTTCAGCGGCTGATCGGGGAGTGGGGCCTACTGGCCGACCTGTCGTTCGCTGACCTGTTGCTCTATGTCCCCGACCGCGACGGCCGCTGGCACGTGGTCGCTCACGTCCGCCCCGCCACCGGCCAAACGATCTATCACCACGACTGGGTCGGGAGCCCGGCGATCGGGAACGAAGTATCGCTGCTGCAGAAGGCGTACTCGAGTGGTCAGATCTGTGAGGGCGAGGTGCAGATGGACAGCCTGCCCGACCCGGTGCGGCTGATGGCGATCCCTGTACGTGTCGAGCATGGAGTGATCGCTGTGCTCACCCGCGAGTGGAGCAGCCGCTCCAGCAGACAGCCGGGTGAACTCGAGCGCACCTACGTGGGCACATTCCAACAGTTCGCCTCGATGGTCGCCGATGGGTCGTTCCCATTCACCGGTCCGGTCGCTGATTCCAGCGCTGCGCCGCGCGTGGGCGATGGCGTCATGGTGCTCGACGGTGACGCCCGCGTGCGGTTCGCGTCGCCGAACGCCGTCTCCCACCTGCACCGTGTGGGGATCGGGGCCAATGCCGTGGGTATGCGCTTGGCGGAACTGGGTTTCAACGACAGCCCAGTGCGTCTTGCGTTCGAGACCCACATGCCGGTGATCGAGGAGTTCGAACAGCCCGGCGACCTCACCTTCCTCGCGCGTTGTCTCCCAGTGCTGTCCGGTGGTCTCGATGACGCGACCGAGGTGTCGGGTGGTCTGCTGTTGCTGCGCGACATCACCGAGGTGCGCAAGCGCGACAAGTTGTTGTTGTCCAAGGACGCCACCATCCGCGAGATCCATCATCGAGTGAAGAACAACCTGCAGACGATCTCGTCGCTGTTGCGCCTGCAGGGACGGCGGTTGAACTCTGAGGAGGCCAAGGCCGCCGTTGCCGAAAGCGTGCGTCGTATCCGCACCATCGCTCTCGTGCACGAGACGTTGTCGCGCGAACCCGGTGACGATGTCGCCTTCCTCGAAATCGTGCGGCCGCTGCTGCGCTTGGCCGAGGAAGGGTTGCAGTCGCCGGACCGCCCGGCGCGGTTCACGGTGCAGGGTGAGGGCGGTCGCCTGCCGAGCACGATCGCCACCCCGTTGTCGGTGGTGCTCACCGAGTTGCTGCAGAACGCAGTCGATCACGGTTTCCCCGAGGGCAGCGCCGGCGGCGACGTCGTGGTGGTGCTGGCGACCACTCAGGAAGGCGGTATCGCCACGGGTGAGGACACACTGCACATTCGGGTGATCAACGACGGCCGCGGCCTCGAGCCCGGGTTCGAGTTGAACAAGGCGACCGGTCTGGGTCTGTCGATCGTGCGCACACTGGTGACCACCGAACTCGACGGCACCATCTCGATGCGGGCGGGTCAGCCCGACGATTTCCGCGCCGTCGGTCTCGGCGATCGTCCGCAGGGTACGGGCACGGTCGTCGACCTCACTGTCCCGGTCTGAGCGCGTTCATTGACAGCGTCGTCAGAGTCGGCGATCGCTAGGCGTGATAGGCCCGGCAACCGTGTGTTACACGAACGCGCGCTCGCGACTGGCCAGGCGGCGACGCAACGAGCGACGCTCCTCCTCGGAGGTGCCACCCCAGATACCCGAGTCCTGGTTGGTCTCCAGGGCGTAGTCGAGGCAGTCGCGCTGCACCGGGCACTCACCGCAAACCTGCTTGGCGCGATCGATCTGCACGAGTGCATAACCCGTGGTACCGACAGGAAAAAACAGGTCGGGGTCGGTATCGCGACAGATGGCGGAACGCCGCCAGGTGTAGTCGGCATTGGCCAAGGTGAGACTTGAGGCCGGGATGGTCACAGTGCACTCCGCTGATCTGGTCGGGACTGAGGACTACGGTTCGTGAACGCATTCACGTACGGGCAAACGGTAGGTAACAATTGTGTGTATAGCAAGGGTCCATTTGGTTCCAGCCATACCTAACGGTGATAGGGGGTATCTGTGACGCAGGTGTCAGATGCTGCAGCGCGACCGGCAGTGATTGCCCATCGGGGCGCGAGCCGTGCCGAACGGGAGAACACGGTGCAGGCATTCCGCCGCGCCGGCACGATGGGTGCCGAGGCCGTGGAACTCGATGTACGCCGCACAGCCGATGGCGTGCTGGTCGTACAGCACAATCCGCACCTCGAGGACGGGCGAATCATCGCCGCCACGACGTACGCGGAACTGCCCGCGCATGTGCCCACCCTTCCCGATGCGCTCGACGCGTGCGCCGGTATGTGGGTCAACGTGGAGATCAAGAACGATCCTGAGGAACCCGACTTCGACATCAGCGAGTCCGTCGCCGACGACACCATCGCGCTGCTGCTCGACCGGCACGAGGACCATCGCTGGGTCATCTCCTCGTTCCGCATGGAGACCATCGACCGCTGCCGAGCACTGGCGCCCACGATCCGCACGGCGTGGCTGTGCGGCGGTGTGCCCGACGGCATTGCGCGCACGCTCGTGTCCAAGGGGCACATCGCGCTGCACCCGTGGGTGTACATGCTCTCTCGCGACACGATCGATGAATGCCATGCGGCAGGTGTGCAGGTGAACACCTGGACCTGCGACGACCCCGACCGCATGCGGGAGCTCATCGAGTGGGGGATCGACGGCATCTGCACGAACGTGCCCGATGTCGCCCTTGAGGTCAGGGCTGCGCTCTCAGGGCAGGTGTAGCGCTGGCCTGACCAGACGCACGGCATCGGGGACATGGCTGAACTCCAGCCGTCGCGTCTCGCCGAGGTAGTCGCCGTCGAGTTGGTACGGGAACGGCACATCGTGGCTGATGGTCAGTTCGGTGAGGTCGGTCTGCAGGTCGAGCGTCGTGCTGGCCTGCACACCACCACCCTTCAGTGCTCCGCTGAGACCGCCGAGGATCGCCGAGATCTGCATCGAGCGGAACGTGATCGCCACCAGTCCGCGATCGAGGCTGGCGGCCGGGCTGAGATCCAGCGGACGGTTACCCAGATAGGTGTATGGGTTCGTGTTCAGCACGATCGTGAAGTAGCCATCCTGGACAGGTGGAGCCGATGGTGTGGCCACCGTGAAGTGCGGCGCGCTCCGGTCGTACTTCACCATCCAGGTGCGCAGCGCGGCATAGATGAACAACGGGTGACCGAGCCACCGCTTCATCGAGGCGCGGCGCTCGACCTCCTTCACGACGGCGGCGTCGTAGCCGACACCTGTGTGGAAGCAGAAGTAGCGACCGTTCACCTTGCCGAGGCCGATCGGCTCGATATCGCGTGCCGCGATGCCCTCGGCCAGTTGACGTACGGCGAGCGCCGGGTCGTTGGGCATGCCGAGCGTGCGGGCGAACACGTTGGTGCTTCCGCCGGGTAACACGCCGAGCGCAGTGTCTGTGCCAGCCACGCCCGTTGCCACCTCGTTCAGCGTGCCGTCGCCGCCGAACCCGATCACCACGTCGAACCCGCGGCGAGCAGCATCCTGGGCGAAGCGAGTTGCATGGCCGCGACGATTGGTCTCGACGACCTCCACGTCGTTGCCGCCGTGGCCGCGGTCGTCAGCGAGGGCGCGATGCACCACCACGGTGTTGCGTGCCGTCACTGACGACGCGAAGGCATTCACCACGAGCAGGATCCGCAAGGAGAGGAACGGTACATGCAGCCGGGTCGGGCTGGGAAGCGCGGGCGCCGGGTTGGGTGAGACCATGGATGATCGGTAACAATGGAAGCCATGAATGTGATCGTGTGCGTGAAGCAGATCCCCGACCCGGCAACCCCGGGCGCGCTGG
>CAIXHI010000229.1 GCA_903919215.1 uncultured Acidimicrobiaceae bacterium | reverse complement strand
GGTCCCCGCGCCCGCGCCCCGCGCCCCCCGGTCCCCGCGCCGCCCCCCACTTCCGGCACGTAACGCTCTGTGTCGCGGCCACGAGCGACGGCCTTCGTGGTCAGGGCCGCGACACAGACGCTCATGTGCTGAACTTGGGGGCGATCGATTGCTGGTCGATGAGGACTCCGGGGGACACATGAGCATTCCGACGACGGCCGAGGCCGCCGAGATAATTGCCCGCGCTGCTGGTGGCACTGTCGTCGACATCCAGCGGCAGTTGCGCTGGCGGCCGACGTGGTTCGCCGAGGTCGAGCGTGACGGCGAGGTGCTGGGCATGGTGCTGCGCGGCGACCGCACCGACAGCGAAGCCTTCCCGCTGCATCACGAGTACACGTTCCACCGATTGATGGAGGAGCACGGTCTCCCGGTGCCGCACGTGTACGGGTTCATCGAGACGCCCGGCTTCCTCGACTGCGTGCTGATGGCCAAGGTGCCCGGGCAGGCCGAGTTCCAGAACACCAGCGAGGCCGACCGCGACCAGGTGGTCGACGAGTACGTCGAGCAACTCGCGGTGCTGCACTCACTCGACCCGCAGGTGTTCATCGACGCCGGTATCGACCACCCGCGGCCGGGCGAGGACCCGGCGATGGCCGGCCACCGGCACATGATCAGCCGCTACCGCGAACGCAAGGTGCGGCCCGACCCGTTCTCCGAGTTCTGCATCGGCTGGCACCTGCGCCACCTGCCGTCGGCTAACGGCCGCCTCGCCCCCGGTGTGTGGGACAGCGGGCAGTTCATGCACGACAACGGCCACCTGGTGGCGATTATCGACCTCGAGTTCGGCCACGTCGGCGATCCGCTGGAAGACCTCACCATCTGGCGGATGCGCGACACGCTGCTGGGCTTCGGCGACTTCGCCAAGATCTACTCGCGCTACGAGCACTTCACCGGCAAGGACATCGACCTCGAAGCGATCAAGCGGCACCACTTCGCCGCGTGCATGGGTAACGGCCTGCAGTTCGGGGCCGCGTGGCGCGACCCGCTGCCCGAGACCGATGTGATGAACATCATGCAGTGGAGCAGCGAGACGAACCTGATGGCCACCGACTTCCTCGGGGAGTACCTCGGCCTCGACCTGCCGACCCTCACGCCACCGCCCGCCTTGGAGACGCGCCACGACACGGTGGCTCGTCAACTGGTTCGAGGGCTCGGCTCGGTGAAGGTCGACGACCGCGAGGCGCAGCACGAACTGCGCCTGGCGTTCCGCATGGCGCGTCATCTACAGCGACGCAGCGAGATCGGTGCCGCGCTCGACGAGGCCGACATCGCCGACGTGGCCGCGCTGCTCGGTCGTCGCCCCACGGACTGGTTCGCGGCCGAGCGCGAGCTGGAGCAGTTCGTGCTGGCGGACGCCACGGTGGGGAAGTACGACGAGCCGCTCACCGTGCTGTTCCACCAGCGCAACCAGCGACTGCACATGGCCCTCGGCTCGGCCGGTTCGACGATGGTGCGCCACTACCAGTGCCAGCGCTTCGACGGTGCCCCCTCCCACATCGTCCAGTTCTGACCCGGCCCGTCCGCGCGCCGCTTTCATCGTCTGTGTCGCGGGCATGACGGCCATCGTTGGTGGTCGCAGCCGCGACACAGAGCGGGAACTCGCGGTGGTGGGGTGCGGGTGGGACTGGTCTGGGTCGCGGCGGCGACCGCCGTTGCTGGTGGTCGCGGCCGCGACATAGAGGAAGGAATCAGGACCCGGGGGGGCGGGGGCAAGAGGGGCGGGCAGCGAACAGCGTCAGGGGTTGGCGCGGGCGATGGCGATGACCTGGTCGGCCAGCTCGGGGCGACAGATCAGCAGGTCGGGCAGCCACGGGTTCTCGGCGTTGTAACGCAGCGGCGAACCGTCGAGTCGCGACACGTGCAGACCGGCGGCCGCAGCCACAGCGACCGGCGCGGCCGAGTCCCACTCGTACTGACCGCCCGAGTGCGCGTACACCTCGGCCTCGCCGCGGACGACGGCCATCGCCTTCGCGCCGGCCGAGCCCATCGGCACCAGCGTGCCGTCGAGCCCGGAGGCCAGTGCCGATGCGAGCGCAGTGGGACGAGTGCGGCTGACCAGCACGCGCACCGGACCATCCGAGCGTGCCGGTACGACGGGCGGTGCACCGGTGTGCAACGTGGTGCCCAGCGCGGGCAGCGCGACCGCGCCGACCACGGGGAAGCCGTCGACGACGAGTGCCACGTGCACGGCCCAGTCGTCGCGGTCGCCCTCGCTGAACTCGCGGGTGCCGTCGAGCGGGTCGACGATCCAGACGCGCGGGAACGCCAGCCGCGCCGGGTCGGCGGCGGCCTCCTCGGACAACAGCCCGTCTTCGGCACGCAGCGCACCCAACTGCCCCACGATCCAGTGGTGCGACTGCAGATCGCCTTCGGCCTTCAACCGGTCGGGGTCGCCGACGAACCGTCGACGCACCTCCAGCAGCAGGCGACCCGCCTCGGTGGCGATCGACGCGGCGAGCGCGTGGTCGTCCGCGCCGTCGGAGGAAGTCACGGGCATGCTCACGGGATCCGCCCCGCAGCGCGCAGGGCTTCGATCACCTGATCGGCCGCCTCTTCGGCGGACAACGACGTCGTGTCGATGTGCACCTCGGCGTGCTCGGGTGGTTCGTACGGCGAGTCGATACCGGTGAAGTTCGCCAGCTGACCGCTGCGTGCCTTCTGGTACAGACCCTTGACGTCGCGCTGCTCGGCAACGGCCAGCGGCGTATCGACGAACACCTCGATGAACTCGTCGGCGTCGAGCATTTCGCGCGCCATCCGCCGCTCGGCCCGGAACGGCGAGATGAACGACACCAGCACCAGCAACCCGGCGTCGACCATCAGCTTCGACACCTCGGCGACACGTCGGATGTTCTCCACGCGGTCGGCGTCGGTGAAGCCGAGGTCTTTGTTCAGACCGTGGCGCACGTTGTCGCCGTCGAGCAGGTACGTGTGCCGGCCGAGGGCATGCAGCTTGCGCTCGACGACATTGGCGATCGCCGACTTGCCCGCACCCGACAGACCGGTGAACCAGACGACAGCGGGGCGTTGACTCTTCAGCGTGCTGTGCGCTTCCTTGCCGACCTCGATGGCCTGCCAGTGCACATTGTCGGCACGACGCAGTGCGAAGTGCAGCAGACCGGCGCCGACCGTCGAGTTCGTCATCCGGTCGATGATGATGAACCCGCCCATCTCCCGGTTGTCCGCGTACGCGTCGAACGCGATGGGCCGGTCGAGGTTGATGTTGCAGATGCCGATCTCGTTGAGATGCAGCGTCTTGGCGGCGATGTGCTCGAGTGTGTTGACATCGACGCGGTACTTCGGATGGGCGATGGAGAGACCCACGGTGCGGGTGCCGACCTTCATCAGGTACGGACGGCCGGGCAGCATCTCCTGCTCGCCCATCCAGACGATGTGTGCCTCGAACTGATCGGCAACTGCGGGCGGCGCTGAGGCCGCGGCCAGCACATCGCCGCGTGACACGTCGATCTCGTCGGTGAGCGTGATCGTGACCGATTGACCGGCCTCGGCGGACGTCAGGTCGCCGTCGAAGGTGACCACGCGTGCGACGGTGGACGTCTGTCCCGAGGGCAGTACGCGGACGGCCATACCCGGCTGCACGGTGCCGCCGACGATGCGCCCGGAGAAGCCACGGAAGTCGAGGTCGGGGCGGTTCACCCACTGCACCGGCATGCGGAACGACTGGCTCGCGGCGAGGTCGTCGATGGGCACGGTTTCGAGGTGCTGGATGAGCGTCGGCCCGGTGTACCACGGTGTGTTGGGACTGGGATCGATGATGTTGTCGCCACGCAGCGCGGACATCGGGATGCACGTGATGTCGTCGAGGCCAATCTGGGCAGCGAACGCCCGGTAGTCGGCCTCGATGGTGTCGTACACGTCCTGCGAGTAGTCGACGATGTCGAGTTTGTTGATCGCGACGACCACGCGGCGGATGCCCAGCAGCGACACGAGGTAGCTGTGCCGGCGAGTCTGGGTGAGCACACCCTTGCGAGCGTCGATGAGGATGACCGCGAGGTCGGCGGTGGACGCGCCCGTCACCATGTTGCGCGTGTACTGCTCGTGGCCGGGCGTGTCGGCCACCACGAACTTGCGCACCTCGGTGGAGAAGAAGCGGTAGGCGACATCGATGGTGATGCCCTGTTCGCGTTCGGCGGCCAAGCCGTCGACGAGCAGCGCGAAGTCCAACTCGCCGCCCTGGGTGCCGACCTTCTTCGAATCCGCTTCGAGTGCGGCGAGGTGGTCTTCGAACACCAACTTCGACTCGTACAGCAGTCGGCCGATCAGCGTGGACTTGCCGTCGTCGACGCTGCCGCAGGTGATGAAGCGCAGCAGCGACTTGTGCTCGTGCGCGTGGAGGTAGGCCTCGATGTCGTTGGCCAACAGATCGTCGTGTGCGTGCGCCATCAGAAGTAGCCCTCTTGCTTCTTCTTCTCCATTGACGCGCTGCTGTCGTGGTCGATCATCCGACCCTGTCGCTCGCTGGTGGTGGTAAGCAGCATTTCCTGGATGACCTCGGGCAGCGTGGTGGCGGTGCTCTCGACCGCGCCGGTGAGCGGGTAACAACCCAGCGTGCGGAAACGGATGGAGCGCATTTCGGGTACTTCGCCCGGCTCGAGCGGCATGCGGTCGTCGTCGACCATGATCAAGGTGCCGCTGCGTTCAACGACCGGTCTCGGAGCGGACAGGTAAAGGGGCACGATCGGGATCTGCTCGAGGTGGATGTACTGCCACACGTCGAGCTCGGTCCAGTTCGACAGCGGGAACACGCGCATCGTCTCACCGACGTTGCGGCGCACGTTGTACAGCGACCACAACTCGGGCCGCTGCAGCTTGGGGTCCCAGCGATGTTGCGCCGAGCGGATGGAGAACACGCGCTCCTTGGCCCGCGACTTCTCTTCGTCGCGACGCGCCCCGCCGAACGCGGCGTCGAACCCGTAGTGGTCGAGTGCCTGCTTGAGACCCTCGGTCTTCCACATGTCGGTGTGCATCGCCGAGCCGTGCTCGAACGGGTTGATGCCCAAGCGCAGGCACTCTTCGTTCTGGTACACCAGCAGGTCCATGCCGCTTTCGCGCACCATCCGCTCGCGGAACTCGTACATCTCGCGGAACTTCCAGGTGGTGTCCACGTGCAGCAACGGGAACGGCGGCTTGGAGGGGTAGAACGCCTTGCGCGCCAGGTGCAGCATGCAACCGCTGTCCTTGCCGACGGAGTACAACATCACCGGCCGTTCGCTCTCGGCGACCGCCTCGCGCATGATGTGGATACTCTCCGCCTCCAGGCGCTGCAGATGGGTGAGCGATTTGGTCATGATTCCACCCAGGATGCCAGCTCGCGGCTCAAAACAGGTGTCCGAATCGTGTGCTGTAGTCGCCGAAACCGGCTTTCACCTGGTCAGCGGTGAGACCGAAGTCGGCCAACGTGAACTTCACCGCGCTCATGTGCTGCGCCGGGTGCTCCAGCCACGTGCGCATCGCCTCCTCCTCGGCGGCGGCGATGAGCACGCGCAGGCCCGTACGGAACTCATGGTGTTCACCGAAATCCGACAGACCCGTGGCCGACATGGCCTGGTCGATCAGTGATGTCTCTGTCTGGCTCATACCAACTCCTCAATCGGTGCCGAACGCTCGATCAGCCCGTAGGCCGCGCAGACCGTCCGGGCCACTGACCCATGCTTCGCGGAACAGGTCGCCGCCGTGTGGCCGGGGCGGGGTCGAGGCGTGGCAGAGTGAGCGCACACATACCTTGGGGGTTGACAATGAGTGGCAACAAGCAGTTCCTCGTGTTCTCGAATGCGGTGGCCGGCAAAGAGGCTGAGTACAACGACTGGTACGAGAACGTGCACATGCCCGATGTGCTGAAGGTGCCCGGTGTGTGTGGTGCCAAGCGCTACGAGGTGGCGCAGCTCGACCCGAACACCGCGCCGCCGCACAAGTACCTGGCGGTCTACGAACTCGACGGTGAGCCGGCCGATGTGATGGCCGGGCTGCTGTCGCGGGCGGGCACGCCGGAGATGACGATGAGCGACACGCTCGACATGAGCACCATCAGTATGACCATCTGGGTGCCGCGCTGATCTGACCTGTGTGTCACCGACCTCTGGGTGACACGATGCTGAGAGGCGCATTGGAGGCACAGATGGACTTTGAGATTTCGGAGAAGATGTCGGTCATCCTCGACATGGTGAATCACTTCATCGACGAGGAGGTCATCCCGCTCGAAGGCCCGATGCTCCATGACGACCAGGTGGCGCTCGCCGAAGGTGTCGCGCACGCGCAGCGGCGCGTGCGCGAGATGGGCCTGTGGTCGCCGAACCATCCCGTTGAGTGGGGCGGTCAGGGGCTGACGATGCTCGAGCACGGTCTGCTCAGCGAGGCACTCGGCCGCACCCCGCTGGGGCACTACGTGTTCAACGCGCAGGCGCCCGACGCCGGCAACGTGGAGATCCTGCACCTGTTCGCCAATGCTGAGCAGCGCGAACGCTTCTTGCGGCCGCTCGTCGAGGGCAAGGTGCGTAGCTGTTTCTCGATGACCGAGCCCGAGCAGCCGGGCAGCAACCCGGTGCTGATGGACACGGTGGCCGTGAAGGACGGCGACGACTACGTGATCACCGGTCAGAAGTGGTTCACCACCGGCGCCGACGGTGCCGACTTCGCGATCGTGATGGCGGTGACGAATCCCGAGGCGCCGCCGCACCAGCGGGCCAGCATGATCCTCGTTCCCACCGACACACCCGGGTTCGAACTGGTGCGCAACATCAACGTGATGGGCCACGCCGGTTCGGGAATCTTCAGCCACGGCGAAGTGATGTACCACGGGTGCCGTGTGCCGCAGGCCAACCTGCTGGGGCCCGAGGGCCACGGCTTTGCGATCGCGCAGGAGCGACTCGGGCCGGGCCGCATTCATCACTGCATGCGCTGGTTGGGTATCGCCAGCCGTTCGCTGGAGTTGTTGATGGCCCGGGCCAACAGCCGTGTGATCACCGAAACCGGTGAGAAGTTGGCCGACCGTCAGATCATCCAGCACTGGGTGGCCGACCTGTCTACCGAGATCCGTGGCGCCCGTCTGCTCACACTCCACGCGGCGTGGATGATCGACAAGGTTGGTGCGAAGGCGGCGAAGAACGAGATCTCCTCGATCAAGTTCTCCGTGGCCAACACGATGCTGAAGGCGGTCGACCTGGCGATGCAGGTGCACGGTGGCCTGGGTGTCACCGACGACACCGTGCTCGCGTGGTGGTACCGCCACGAGCGCGGCGCGCGGATCTACGACGGCGCCGACGAGGTGCACCGCACCACGTTGGGCCGCACGCTGCTGCGCCAAGCCGCCCGGTCCTAGCAAGTCGGCGTTCAGGTCCGGACAGTCCGGACCTCAACGCCGACTTGGTTACAGCAGGATGCCGGCGACCTTGGCGTTGATGATCGCCTCTTCGTCGAGGCCGATCTCGGCCATCACCTCGTCGGTGTGTGCGCCGAGTGCCGGGGCCGGGCTGATCGGCGACGGCTTGCGATCGAACTGCACCGGGGTGCTGACCATCTTCAACACGCGCCCGTCGCCGTAGTCGACATCCTGGGTGTAGCCGTTGGCGATCGCGGCGCGGTCGCGGGGCAACTCGCCGGCCTTCTGCACGATGTCCCACTGCCCACCCTGGTTGGCGAGCGCAGCGCAGGCCTGCTCGAAGGTGAACTTGGCGAACACCGCGTCGACGGCAGCGATGCAGGCATCGATGTTGGCGAAGCGCAGCGCATCGGTGGCGAAGTCGGGGTGCTCGACCAGTTCCGGCGCACCCATCGCGGTGCAGAAGCCCGGCCAGTAGCGCTGACCCTGCAGCATGCACAGTTGCAGGTAGCGGTGGTCGCTGGTGCGGTACGTGTTGACCAGTGGGTTGGGCACGGCGTTGCGGGTCATCTTCGGCAACTCGTCGACACCGATCAGCGTGCTGCCGACGATGCCGGGCTGCAACGCCCACATCGCGGTGGCCATCAGCGACCCGTCGACGACGCTGCCCTCTCCGGTGTTGGCGCGCATCAATAGGGCGGCGGCGATGCCACCGGCGAAGATCGCGCCACTGGTTCCGTCGCCGAACGCGCCGCCCGGCATCTGCAACGGGTACGGCAGGTCGTTGGGCGTGACTGCGCTGGCGATACCGCTGCGGGCCCAGAACGAGATGCTGTCGTAGCCACCCTTCTCTGCGTCGTCACCGAACGCGCCCTGACCGCTGCCAACCGCGTAGATGATCTTCGGGTTGATGGCCCGAATGTCGTCGATGTCGACCTTCAGCTTGCGGCGGGCTGCTGGGAGCAGGCTGATGAGGAACACGTCGGCATCTTCGACCATCTTGTAGAGCAGGTCGGTGGCGCCCTCGGCGGTGAGATCCATGGCCACGTTGCGCTTGCCACGGTTGAAGATCTCGTACATGAACGTGAAGCCGCCGTGGCCGGGGGCGATACCGGCGTAGTTGAGACCGCGCATCGGGTCGCCCGTGGCGGGTTCGACCTTCGTAACCGATGCCCCCCAGTCGGCCAGGACGGCGCCGCACGAGGGCACGAATGCCCACATCGACACTTCGACAACCTTGATTCCTTCGAGCGGCCGTTGACCCATGATGTCCCTACCTTGTCGATCTCCCCAGAAGTCAGCAGGTTAGTTGACGCGTGTGTCACATGTCGTGGCGACGGTTCTTTCGTCGGCCGTTCCAACGTGGGAGGATGTGTTCCTCAACGTCGGGTGGAGGAACTATGTCGGCATGTACGAACTGTGGCCGTGAGCTGCAAGTAGGAGCAGTTGCGTGTGGCGTCTGTGGCGCAGCAGTGCACGGTTCGGCCCTGCCGCCGCCCCACGCCGCCCCGCCTCCGCCGGCACCTGCCTATGGTGCTGCCCCGCCGCCGGCACCCGGGTACGCCCCGGCCGTCGGCTACGCCCCGCCGCCGCCCACCGCAGCACCGAGTGGTAAGCCGAAGTGGCTCGTCCCTGTGGTCGTCGTGTTGGTGCTCGCCATCGGTGGTGGCATCGCGTTCATGCTGTCCTCGGGGAACGACTCGAAGAGCACACTCGGCGACACCAGCACCACCGAGGACAACGACAATGGCGACGGCACGCTCCCGCTGATCTCGACCAAGCCCACCACCGGCGGCACGCTGCCGCTGATCACCACCAAGCCCACCACCGGTGGCGGCGTCGACACGGGTTACACACCGGAGATGCGTGATGCGTTCGTGTCGAGCTGCACGCAGCCGAGCGCGTCCGCGGCGATCTGCGGATGTGTCTACGACGCCATCGCAGCGACGATTCC
>CAIXHI010000228.1 GCA_903919215.1 uncultured Acidimicrobiaceae bacterium | reverse complement strand
CGCAGACGGTCGGCCAGGTCGGCCACGGCCTCCACCTCGGGTCCGCGGGCGCGGAACAGCGCGACGATCTCATCGAACCCGACCTCCTGTCCGGCCTCCACCCCGGCCAGCACCTCGGCGACCGGACCGCGCATCTGTCCGCTTCGCGACCCAGGCATCAGCGTCGGCGGGGGGTTCGTCGCACCCGAGTACCAGGCAGTGCTGCGATGACCCACCAGCACCACTTCCGCGCCGTCCTGGACCACATCGGCCGCCGTCACCTTCTCCGGCCACACGGCGCCCGGATCGTCGCGGCCCATGCACTCCGCATCGCTGCGATCGAGTACCGGGAACCGCAGCGCCGGGTGCAGCCACCGCTGCGCGTCACGGGCGTACTCGGGGTAGATCGTCAGACGCGGCGCAAGTGCGAACCCGCGAGCCTCGGTGACATCGCGCAGACGGTCGAGCGCAGGCCACGGCCGCTCGGGGTTCACATGGTCGAGCGTCACCGGCGAGACACCACCCCAGTCGTCGATACCGGCGTCCAGCAGCACACCAAAGTCGTCACTGAGGTTCGGTGGCGCTTGCAAGTGCACTCCGCTGGGCAACAGCAGTCGCGCAGCCGCGATCGACCACAGGAACTCGTCCTGCGGGCACGGCGGTTCGTGCTGCATCCCGGTGCCGGGTTTCGGCATGAAGTTCTGGACGATGACCTCCTGCACATGACCGTGACGGGCATGGGCAGCGACGATCGCATCCAGCGCGACAAGGCGGTCCTGGCGGGTCTCGCCGATCCCCACGAGGATCCCGGTGGTGAACGGCACACCGGCGAGGCCGGCGGCTTCCAGCGTCGCCAAGCGGCGCTCTGGCGTCTTGTCGGGTGCACCGCGGTGGCAGGGCAGGTCGCCACGCAACGTCTCCAGCATCATCCCCTGACTCGGCGCCACCTCGGCCAGCAGACGCAGTTCGTGCTCCGACAGTGCGCCGGCGTTCGCGTGCGGCAGCAGGCCTGTCTCGGCGAGCACGAGTTTCCCCATGGCGTGCACGTAATCAACCGTGCTGTCGTAGCCGTTCGAACGCAGCCAGTCGCGGGCCACCTCATAGCGGTCCTCGGGAGCCTCACCGAGCGTGAACAGTGCCTCGTGGCACCCCATCCGAGCACCGTCCTTGGCGATGCGGAGCACCTGCTCAGGCGTCAGGTACGGCGACTCCAGCCGCGCCGGTGGTTGGGCGAACGTGCAATACCCGCACTTGTCGCGGCACAACATCGTCAGCGGGATGAACACCTTGGGCGAATACGTGATCCGTGTGCCGTGCGCCGCATCGCGCGTGGCCCGAGCCCGTTCCAGCAGTTCCGGCAGCGACAGGTCGAGCAGTGCCCGCGCCTCGACAGTGAGTTCCATTTCAGCACCCTACCCCCAGTCAGTACCGAAACAGAACCCGCCCCACCCGCCCCACCCGGCCTTCCCGCCCCGCCCCGCCCCGCCCAGATTTCCGTCTGTGTCGCGACCGACACTTCC
The DNA here is from genome assembly GCA_903919215.1 of uncultured Acidimicrobiaceae bacterium. GTDB lineage: Bacteria > Actinomycetota > Acidimicrobiia > Acidimicrobiales > Ilumatobacteraceae > UBA668. Next base: position 12,190 of record CAIXHI010000228.1, on the reverse strand, counting down.
GACCTTGGAGGTCAGACCCGCGACACAGACCGTGACAGGCCGGACGTGTGGCCGCAGTCATTTCCGTCTGTGTCGCGGCCGAGACGTCCGACCTTGGAGGTCAGACCCGCGACACAGACCGTGGGAGAGGGGCGCGAACCTGGGCGGAGTACGCTCGGCGGAGGATGGTGAACGAGTCGGACCCCACGCCGCTGGAGCGAACGCTGCAACTCGTCGGCGACCGGTGGAGCATCCTGATCATCAGGGCCGCGCTGCGCGGGATCCGGCGCTTCGACGATTTCGCCGCCGATCTCGGCATCGCCCGACCGATCCTGACGAAACGCCTGCAACGACTCGTCGACGGCGGTGTGATGGCCAAGGATCTCTACCAGGAACACCCGCCGCGCTTCGAGTACCGACTGACTCCCGCGGGCATCAACCTCTCCCCCGCACTGGTCGCCCTCATCCGCTGGGGCGAGCACCACATGGGGGACAGCGAGTCGCCCGTCGTGCTCGTCCACGGCCCCTGTGGCGCGGAGTTCGAACAGGCTTTCTGGTGCCGCACATGCGCCACGACATTCGGTCCCACCGCCATCCGCGCTGTGTCACACGCTCGCGGACCCGACACATCAGCTAGAACGAAGCCATGACGGTTTCGGTGATCGTGCTGGCAGCGGGTGAAGGTTCGCGGATGCGATCAGCGCGGCCGAAACCGCTGCACCTCATCTGCGGCCGGCCGATGGTGATGCACGTCATCCACGCAGTCCACGATCTGCAGCCGGAGCGCACGGTCGTCGTTGTCGGCCATGGTGCCGAGCGGGTGACCAAGAAGGTGCAGGAGCAGTCGCCCGAGTGGGCGCACGTGACGTTCGTCGAGCAGACAGTGCAGCGCGGCACCGGCGATGCCGCGATGGTCGGCCTGTCGGCATTCCCCGGCGACGACCTTGACGACACGTCCACTGTGGTCGTGCTTCCCGGCGACACCCCGTTGCTGCAACGCGAGACACTCGACGCGTTGGTTGCCGCCCACGTTGGCAACGAGTACGCCGCCACGCTGCTCTCGTCGGTCGTCGACGATCCCAGCGGTTACGGCCGAGTGGTGCGCGCCCCGTCCAAGACCGGCGACGGTCGAGTGCTGCGCATCGTCGAACAACGCGATGCCAACCCTGAAGAACGCGCCATCAACGAGATCAACACCAGCATGTACGCGTTCCGTCGCGACTTGCTCGGACCGGCGCTGCGACGACTCAGCCCCGACAACGCGCAGGGTGAGTACTACCTCACCGACGTCGTCGGCTCGCTCGCTGCCATGGGCCATCGGGTCGGGTGCGTCCAAGCCCCGGCCGCCGAGACTCAGGGTGTCAACGATCGCTGGCAGCTGGCACTTGCCGAGCGCGAACTCCGCTCGCGCACGAACCGCCACTGGCTGCTGAACGGCGTCACGATGCTCGATCCGCGCCAGACGTTCGTCGACGTCACCGTCAGCCTCGGCCGCGACGTCACGCTCTACCCCGGCACGATCCTGCAGGGAAACACCATCGTCGGCGACAGTTGCGAGATCGGCCCCGACACGCGCCTGTCCGATTGCACCGTCGGCGACGGTGCTCGCATCGAGCACACAGTCGGCCGCGACAGCGTCGTCGGCGACGATGCAGAGGTTGGCCCCTTCGCATTTCTCCCGTCCGGCAGCGCGGTCGTTGCGGGCTGCGTGACTGGTGCGTTCTACACTGCTTCTGGCGGTTGAGCAGAGCAATCGACAGCGAAACTGGAGCACCATGGAGAAGGTCACGACCAAGCGGATGTCGCTCTACTCGGGGCGCACGCATCCGGCCTTGGCACAGGAAGTGGCCGAGCACCTGGGGATCGAGTTGGGTTCACCCAACCTCGTGCAGTTCGCGAACGGCGAGATCCGCCCCCGTTTTGGCGAGAGCATCCGCGGCAGCGACGTGTTCATCATGCAGACCCACTGCGGCAGTGCAGAGCGGAGCATCAACGACTCAATCATGGAACAGCTGATCATGATCGACGCCGCCTACCGCGCGTCGGCCAAGCGCATCACCGCCGTCTGCCCGTTCTACGGCTACGCCCGCCAGGACCGCAAGGCCGAGGGTCGCGAGCCGATCACCGCCCGCCTCGTGGCCGACCTGTTCAAGGCCGCCGGCGCCAAGCGCATGGTCAGCATCGACCTGCACAGCGGCCAGATCCAGGGCTTCTTCGAGGGCCCCGTCGATCACCTGACGGCGATGCCAGTGCTGGAGAACTACCTGCGCAAGAACGCTGAGGCCCCCGTGATCGTGGCCCCCGATGCCGGCCGCATCAAGGTCGCCGAGCGCATGGCCCAGCACCTCAGCGACAAAGGCGCCGACCTGGCGTTCATCTACAAGCGCCGCCCCAAGGGCACCACCAATGTTGCCGAGGCCAAGGAAGTCATGGGCGATGTCACGGGCCGCCTGTGCATCCTCACCGACGACATGATCGACTCCGGCGGCACCATCTGCTCGGCCGCCGACGTGCTGATGGCCCGTGGCGCCAAGGAAGTCTGGGCGATGGCGACGCACGCTGTGCTGTCCGGACCCGCAGTCGAGCGGCTCAGCAAGTCGGTCATCACCAAGGTCGTGCTCACGAACACGTTGCCGATCCCTGCGGAGAAGATGTTCGACAAGGTCGAGGTGCTCTCCATCGCCCCACTGATCGCCGATGCCCTGAATGCCGTCTTCGACGACACCAGCGTCAGCGAGATCTTTGGCGGAGAGAACCAGTCCTGACCGAGAGCGGGTGGCCGATCCGGCGCGCGCCCCGGTAGGATTCCGAGCCGTTCTGTAACGCATTGATCGAGGCCTCGCCATGTCAAATACCAAGCTCGTCGCCCAGCCCCGCAGCATCACGGGTTCCCCCGCGGCCCGCCGCCTGCGCGCCGCGGATCACATCCCCGGCGTCATCTATGGCCAGGGCATGGCTCCGCTCAGCCTCACGGTCGAGCGCCGCGAACTGCGCCTCGCCCTCAGCGGCGCCGCCGGTTCGAACACCGTCCTTGCTCTCGAGATCGACGGCACGACGTACCCGGCCGTCATCAAGGAGATGCAGCGTCACCCGATCAAGCGCACGGTGAGCCACATCGACTTCCTGCAGGTCAACATGAACGAGGAAATCACCGTTCATGTGCCGCTGCACATCACCGGTGAGGCCAAGGCAGTCATTGCCGACGGCGGCCTGGTCGACCCGTCGGTCGACACCATCGAGGTCAGCTGCACCCCCGGCAACGTGCCGAACGAGTTCGTTGTCGACATCAGCAACATGCACTCGCACGAGGTCATCCGCCTCAGCGACCTGAAGATGCCCAAGGGCGTCACTGCGTTGGGCGACCCCGACATGCCGATCGTCACCGTGATGGTCACGGCCGCCGCCACCGCCGCTGCCGACAGCGGCGAGGCCCCGGCTGCCGGGGCTGCACCCGCCGCAGAGTGATCCAGCGCCGGGCCTGATGCTGCCGTGATCGATGCGATCATCGTCGGCCTCGGGAACCCCGGCAAGGAATACGCCCGCACTCGCCACAACGTGGGCGAGGAGACGGCCGCGCTGCTCGCCAAGCGGGCCGGCGAATCGTTGAAATCCGGGCGCGACAAAGCGCTCGTCACCGAGGCGCGCCTCACCGGCAAACGAGTCGTGCTGGCATTCCCCACCACATACATGAACGAGAGCGGCCAGGCCGTCGGCGCGATCATGCGTCGCCACCGCATTCTCGACCCGAAACAGCTGATCATCATCCACGACGAGCTGGATCTCGAGCCGGGTGTGATGAAGCTGAAGGTCGGTGGCGGGCTCGCCGGCCACAACGGCCTGAAGAGCATCACCCAGCACCTGCACACACAGGACTACATCCGCGTGCGCATCGGTGTCGGTAAACCGCGCTCGAAGGAGCACGGCGCCGACCACGTGCTGTCAAAGGTCAGCAAGGCCGACCGTGAACTGCTTGATGTGATGGTCCAACGTGCCGCTGATGCTGTGGAGATGATCCTGGCCGAAGGCATCGACGCCGCCATGGCCCGCTTCAACGGCCTGTAGCGGCCGCCAGTCCGTCGTTCCCGCCGAGCCGCCCCCGCACCCGCATTTCCCGTGTCTGGGTCGCGGCCATAACCACCATCCTTGGTGGTCACGGGCGCGACACAGACGCCAGACCTCGCACACGCCAGGTCGGCGGCGCCCCCGTCCACGTCGCGACTGTGACCGCCATCAATGGTGGTCACGGGCGCGACACAGACGGGGGAAAGGGCGGGGCGATACCCTGGCTGGCCGCCATGTCGCTCGCCTCGCTCCCCCGGTTGCTCCGCAATGAGCCCGCGCTCACACAGGCGTTGGGCGACCCCAGCGGGTTCGTGGCCGTCCCCGAATCGGCCCGTGCGCTCGCACTCGCGGCACTGGCCCAGCTCGGCGGGAACCGGCCGCTCGTGGTCGTGTGCCCCACCGGCACCGACGCCGGCCAGACGTACGACGACCTGTGCGCGTACATGCCCGCCGGCGAGGTCGTGTTGTTCCCCGCGTGGGAGACGCTGCCGTTCGAGCGGGTCAGCCCGAGCGTGGAGACGATGGGCCGCCGCATGCAGGTGATGTGGCGCCTACGCGATCCCGAACGCTGTCCGGCGATCGTGGTCACCGGCGTGCGCGCGCTGTTGCAGCGGCTCGGACCGGGCACCACCACGGTCGAGCCGGTGCACCTCGCCAAGGGTGCGATCCTCGACGCCGACGCGCTGATGGCGCAGTTGGTGCACTACGGCTACCGCCGCGAGGAACTCGTCGAGCACCGAGGCGAAGTCGCCCAGCGCGGCGCAATCATCGACATCTTCCCCTCGACTGCCGAGTCGCCGATCCGTATCGACCTGTGGGGCGATGAGGTCGATCGCCTCACCGAGTTCGCAGTCAACGACCAACGCAGCACCGACGACCTCGACGAGGCATGGGTGTTTCCGGCGCGCGAACTGATCCCCTCCGAGGAAGTGCGCAAGCGCGCCGCGGCGTTGGTCGCCAGCGAGCCGTGGGGCCGCGAGCAGTGGGAACGCCTCGCCGAAGGCACGTTGTTCGACGGTATGGAGTCGTGGCTGCCGTGGCTCGTGGAGGCCGGCAGCGAGCAACTACTCACCGACATCCTTCCGGCGCGAGCGAAGGTGGCGCTGATCGAACCGCGCCGCATGCTCGACCGTGCGAAGGACTTGTTGGATGAAGAGGACGACCTCGCCCGAGCGCTCGCCGGTACGTGGGCCCGCAACCCCGATCTGCAGTTCCCGCGCCTGCACGCACCCACCGAGCGTCTGCTGGCCACCGAGCAGCCGATGTGGACGATCAGCAGCGTGCCCGAGACACCTGACTCGCCGTTCGTCGGAGCGATGGGCTGGGGTCCGGTCGTGGGCGATGGCGAGGGCCTGGCCGACCGCCTGCGCACGTTGCTCGCCGACGGCTACCGGGTGGTCGTCGCTGCCGACGGTGAGGGCTCTGCACAACGCATGTCCAGCCTGATGCTCGATCGTGGGCTGTCGTTCCCGATCGTGAGCGAGGGCGCGGATCTCACGAAGCCGGGCGGCTACGTCGTCACCTCCCCGCTGCACCGCGGCTGCAGCATCCCGCTCGCCAAGGTGGCGGTCCTCGCCGAGGCCGACCTCACCGGTCGCCGCCGCGCACACCGTCAGGCTCGGCCACGCAAGCGCCAGGGCGTCGGGCTGTTCGAAGACCTCAAGGCTGGCAACTACGTCGTGCACAGCCAGCACGGTGTCGGCCAATACCAGGGCATGGTGAAGCGCACGATCGGTGGCGTCGAGCGCGACTACCTGCTGCTGGCGTACAAGGGCGGCGACAAGCTGTACGTACCCAGCGACCAGATCGACACGCTTCGACAGTACGTCGGCGGTGAGACGCCGGTGCTGAACCGTATGGGCGGCGCCGATTTCGCGAAGGCGAAGAACAAGGTTCGCAGCGCAGTACGCGAGATCGCACAGGAACTCGTCGTGCTCTATCAAAAGCGCGTGACCGCCCGAGGTCACGCGTTCGGCGTGGACACGCCGTGGCAGCACGAGATGGAACAGGCGTTCCCGTTCGTCGAGACGCCCGACCAGCGCACTGCAATCGAGTCGATCAAGGCCGATATGGAGCGCGAGTACCCGATGGACCGCCTCGTGTGCGGCGATGTCGGCTTCGGCAAGACCGAGGTCGCCATCCGTGCCGCATTCAAAGCCATCCAGGATGGTAAGCAGGTCGCGGTGCTCGCGCCGACGACACTCCTCGCGACCCAGCACGGCAACACGTTCGCCGACCGTTTCGCCGGCTACCCGATCCGAGTGGAAGTGCTCAGCCGCTTCCTCACCGCCAAGGAAGCGAAGAAGGTCATCGAGGGCCTCGCGACCGGCGAGATCGACTGTGTGATCGGCACCCACCGACTGCTGCAGGAGAGTGTGAAGTTCAAGGACCTCGGCCTGCTCGTCGTCGACGAGGAACAGCGCTTCGGTGTGCAGGCGAAGGAGTCGATGAAGCAGATGAAGCACAACGTCGACGTGCTGACGCTGTCCGCCACGCCCATTCCCCGCACGTTGGAGATGAGCCTCGTCGGCATCCGCGACCTGTCGCTGTTGCAGACCCCTCCGGCCGATCGCCAGCCGATCCTCACGTTCGTCGGCGGTTACGACGAGCGCGTTGCTGTGGAGGCGATCCGTCGCGAGTTGTTGCGTGAGGGTCAAGTCTTCTGGGTGCACAACCGCGTGCAGTCGATCGACACCGCCGCCTCGCGTCTGCGCGAACTTGTTCCCGAAGCGCGGGTCGCGATCGCGCACGGCCAGATGGACGAAGGTTCGCTCGAGCAGATCGTCGTCGACTTCTGGGAGGGCCGCTACGACGTGCTCGTGTGCACCACGATCATCGAGAGCGGTATCGACATGCCCACCGTGAACACTCTCGTCGTGGAACGTGCCGACTTGCTGGGCCTTGGCCAGATGCACCAACTGCGCGGCCGTGTGGGACGCAGCGGGTCGCGTGCGTACGCCTATTTGTTCCACCCGCCCGAGGCGCGCCTCAGCGAGGACGCGTACGAGCGCCTACGCACGATCGGCGAGGCCACCGAACTCGGTAGCGGCTTCAAGATCGCGATGCGCGACCTCGAGATCCGTGGCGCCGGCAACCTGTTGGGCGAATCACAGAGCGGTCACATCGCCGCAGTCGGCTACGACCTCTACTGCCAGATGGTCACCGAGGCTGTCGGCGAGATGAAGGGTGAGCCGATCAAGGCACCGAGCGAAGTAAAGCTCGACGTGCCCACCGATGCGTTCCTGCCCACCGACTATGTGACCAAGGAAGAGTTGCGGTTGGAGGCCTACCGGCGCCTCGCCGGAGTCACCAGCGCGGCCGAGGTCGACGATATTCGCGCCGAATGGGAAGACCGCTACGGCCCGGTGCCCAAGCCGGCCGAAGCGTTGCTCGCCGTCGGTGCGTTGCGCGCCGAGTGCCACCGACTGGGCCTCAAGGACGTCCAGATCGTGGGCGACCAGGCACGCCTCGGCCCGCTGCAGTTGAAGGTCAGCGAGGAGATGCGCCTACGCCGCCTCAGCCGCACTGCGATCTACAAGGAGGATCAGCGACAGCTCGTGGTGCCCTTGAAGCGTGGCGTCGACGCAGCGCTGTTCCTGTCCGGGTTCTTACGCGAGTTGGTGCAAACGGCCTAACCGGCCCTCGACGGCCTGTGTCCCGGTAGCCTTTCAGCCCGATGAGCAAGATCACAGACCGCCTGCACGCCCTCACGTTGCTCGATCGTGCGTTCAACGCATTGACCGACGACGAACTCGCCGCCCTCGTGGCAACACTGCCCGACGACCACCGCGAGGCGATCGACGAAGTCTGCGGCGCGAAGGAAGGCGGTTTCACCGACGTCGCCGCCCGCACGCTCGCCATGCGCGCCACCGCCGCACGCGGTCGCGTGAACGGCGGCCTCGAGCAGGTCGCCACATTGGCCACCGATCCGTGCCTCGCGAAGTGCATCGAGTTGCTCGGCGAGAACAGCGACAACCCGTCGCACGACAACCTGCAAGAGATCGCGCCGGCGCTCATCGAGGAGTTCGGTCTCGGCACCGTGCGAATGATGCTCGCGTCGTCGATCGCTGGCGAGGCGACCGCCTCGGCAATGCTCATCGATGTGCTCAAGCACGACGAAGTGCTCGCACTTCCGCCCGCCACCAAGGTCGACGTCGAAGTGCTGCCCGCCCGCACGGCCGACGAAGAGACGAAGGCCAAGCGCAAGGCCGCGAAGGAGAAGAAGCAGGCGGATTCCGCCGCTCGCCGCTCCCAGCAGCAAAAGGCCAAGCACCGCTGATCCGAGTGGGTGCGCCCCGGCCCGAGTGGGTGCGCCCCGGCCCGAGTGGGTGCAACGCACCCGAGTGGGGAGCGACACCCGGGGTGTCACGACCCACTCGAAAGGGTCAGATGAGCGACAGTTGACCCTCGCCGTGGCGCTCATGGCGCAGCAGCCACTGCTTCACATCAACGCCCGCGGCGAAGCCGGTGAGCGCGCCGTTCGCGCCGATGACCCGGTGACACGGCACGATGATGCTGATCGGGTTGCGGCCGTTCGCGGCGCCCACGGCGCGTGACTTGTTCGCATCACCAAGGCGACGCGCCTGCTCGCCGTAGGAGATCGTCTCGCCGAACGGGATCTTGCGAAGTTCAGCCCACGCTGCCGCTTGAAACTCAGTGCCGACCGGATCGAGTGGCAGATCGAACTCGGTGCGCTTCCCCGCGAAGTACTCGTCGAGCTGCAGCGCAGCCTCGGACAAGATCGCGGCGCCACGGCCCTTCCCCGCCGACGCAGCGATATCGCTGTCCGCCGGCAACTCGCCGTGCCACAACACTGCTCGCAGACCGCGTTGGCTGGCAATGAGCGTGAGCTCGCCGACGGGCGTCGACATTGAGGTGCGCACGAGCGCCGAGTGGTCGCCCAGCGGCGGAATGTTGGTGGTGCGGTGCATCGATGTCTCCTTCACAAGCTTGCCCACAGATGGTGCAGTGCGTACGAACGCCACGGTCGCCAACGCTCGGCCAACGCGGTAACGGTCTTCTCCGACGTGTCGGCGCCCAGCGCAGCGAGTGCGTGTCGCACGCCAAGATCGGTGGGAAGGAACACATCGGGATCACCGAGTGCGCGCATCGCGACGTACCCGGCGGTCCAGGGTCCGATGCCCTTCACACGTCGTAGCGCGGCGACTGTCTCCGCCCGGTCGCTGCCCGCGTCGAGCACGATGCGACCGTCGGCGACGTGCGCACACGCCTCGACCAAAGCCGTCCAACGAGCACGCGGCGTGCATGCCCCGTCCGGTGGAAGCGCGGCGATGGTCGCGGCGTCCGGGAACAAGTGCGTCACGTCACCCACCACCTCCCCGAGCGGTTCACCGTGCTGCTCGACGATGCGCCGCGCGAGGGTACGAGCACCGGCCACACTGACCTGCTGGCCCAAGACCGCGCGCACCAGCAGTTCCGTGCCGTCGGGATGCCCCGGCGCACGAAGCCCGGGCCGTGCAGCGACAAGCGACCCGAGTAGCGGATCGCTGCCAAGTTGGTCGCGAACGGACGCCGGATCGCAATCGAGGTCGAGGAGCCGCCGGGTGCGCTGCACAGCCGCCTGAACATCGGCGATGTCGTCGAGCGTGAGCGCGCACGTCACGGTCGGCCCGGCGAGGTCGATGGACACGACCCCTGCACCGTGGGCGAGACGCAACGAGCGGCGATACGTGGTGCCGTCCACCGACTCCACGCCTGGCACAGCGCGCGCCGCCAGGAACGCGAGCAGATGAGCCCCGTCGAAGGGCTCGCGACACGCGAGACGAACCGTCAACTGACCGCTCGCACCTTTGGGCGCGTTGGCCGATCGCAGCTGCGACGGCGATGCGGCGTACACATTGCGCACGGTGTCGTTGAACTGACGCACGCTTTGGAAGCCAGCAGCGAACGCGACATCCGTGATCGGCAGCGTGGTCGTCTCGATCAGGATGCGCGCCGTCTGTGCACGCTGGGCACGCGCAAGTGCGAGGGGGCTGGAGCCGACCTCAGCGACGAGCACTCGATGCACCTGACGCTCGCTGTACCCGAGGCGGGATGCGAGCGCGCCGACGCCCTCACGATCAACAAGTCCATCGGCAATCAACCGCATCGCCCTGCCGACGAGATCGGCGCGCATGCTCCATTCCGGCGAGCCGGGCGATGCATCTGGGCGGCACCGTTTACACGCTCGGTACGCGTGGGCCTGCGCTGTGGCCGCCGCCTTGAAGAACTCGACGTTGTGTCGCTTCGGCGTGATCGCCGGGCACGACGGGCGACAGTAGATACCGGTCGTGCGTACTGCCATCACGAACCACCCGTCGAACCGAGCGTCGCGACTCTGGATCGCCCGATAGCACTGATCGTCGTCGAGGAGCACGGCCTCAGTGTGCCCGAGCGGTGAACCGATGACTAGCGGTTTTCGGACAGCGCATGTCCAACATGATCGGCGACCCATAGCCTCAGCCGCATGTTCCTCACCTGTGTCGTCGTCTCATCCATCGCTGCCCTCATGCTGCTCGCGTCGGCGGCGATGAAGCTCAAGAAGGACCCGAAGGTGATCGAGAACATCAACGGAGTCGTGGGCTTCCCGCTGCGATACATCCCCGTACTGGCCGCGCTCGAGTTTGCTGGTGCTGTTGGGTTGCTCGTCGGACTCGCTGTTGCACCACTCGGCGCGGCGGCGGGTATCGGCGCAGCGCTGTACATGCTGGGCGCGATCATCGCCCACATCCGGGTGAAGGACATCAAGGGCATCGCCACGCCGATGCTGCCGATGCTGCTCGCGATCGCTGCGGTCGTGTTGCGGATCGCCACTGCCTGACGGTTGCGACGACAGCCCGGGCACTCGCGTGTTCGAGTTGGCGCCACCACAGCGACGTCACAAATGGACTTTGGTCCCTGTCAGCCCACCGGAGATAAATGTCAGACTCTGACAATCCGAGCTGAGGGGCCGGAACCCGACGACCCGCCTGAGGAGGCACAGTGAATGTCAACGACATGATCTTGTTGAGCATCGACGATCACATGATCGAGCCGCCGGACATGTTCGAGCAGCACATGCCGGCATCACTCAAAGATCAGGCGCCGAAGCTGACGACGATCAACGGCAAGGACCACTGGATCTTCCAGGGCGAGTCGATCGGCGTGCCCGGACTCGCCGCCGTCGCCTCGTGGCCCAAGAGCGAGTGGGGTTTCGACCCCACCGACCTGTCCGAGATGCGCCCCGGTTGCTACAACGTGGCCGAGCGCGTGAAGGACATGGACGCGAACGGCATGTTGGCCGGCATGAACTTCCCCACGTTCGCCGGCTTCGCCGGTACCCACCTGGCGAAGATGCCCGACAAGGCCCTCACGAATGCCGCGATCAGCGCGTACAACGATTGGGCGATCGACGAAGTTGCTGGCTCGCATCCCGGTCGCTTCATCCCGCTCGCCATCCTGCAGCAGTGGGATATCGACACCGCGGTCAAGGAAGTCCACCGTGTGGCCGCCAAGGGCTGCAAGGCGATCAGCATGCCCGAAACTCCCTACGGTGTCGGCCTGCCCAGCTTCGCGTCGGGCCACTGGGATCCCGTGTTCGCGGCGATGCTCGACGCGGGCGTCACGCCGTGCATGCACATCGGTGGCGGTTTCGGCCTGGTCAAGCGTCCGATCGAGGCGGGTGTGGACGACATCATCATCCTCGCCCCGCAGGTGATGGCGATCACCACCACCGACATCATCCTCGGCGGCCTGCTGCAGCGCTTCCCGAAGCTGAAGTTTGCCCTCTCCGAGGGTGGCATCGGCTGGGTCTCGTTCTTCCTCGACCGCATGGACCGTCACATGACGAACCAATCGTGGACCCACCTCGACAAACTGCCCGCCGGCAAGACCCCGACGGAGACTTGGAAGGAGCACTTCCTCGCCTGCTTCATCACCGATCCGTCGGCGCTCCACCTGCGCGATCGCATCGGCGTGAACACGTTGGCCTGGGAGTGCGATTACCCGCACTCCGACAGCACGTGGCCGAACTCGCCGGAACTGCTGCTCGAGGAATTCAACGCCGCTGGCTGCTCTGACGAGGACATCGACGCGATCAGCTGGAAGAACGTCGCCACGTTCTTCGACTACGACCCGTTCCAGCACATCCAGAAGCAAGACGCAACGGTCG
>CAIXHI010000227.1 GCA_903919215.1 uncultured Acidimicrobiaceae bacterium | reverse complement strand
GACGCAGCGGCGGTGGTGAGCGTTGACTCCTTGGCGAACTCAGCATCGTGGCGAACCCGGTCGGTGTCGACGGGATGAAGTCTGCCGAGCGCCCCGACGCCGACTCCGACGACCAGCGCGACCGGCCATCCGCCGGGGATCAACCCACCGGCCAGGCCCGCCACGCCGACGAGCATTGCCCAGCCGGCGGCAGCTCGTCGAGCATCGGTCACCCGCTGGTTGACGAGCACCTGCTGCAGCATCCCGAGATAGGCGGCGAACTCCTCCAGTGTCGTGGACCCGGCTGAGTGCGACAGCAACCCGTGGCGAACGGTGTCGGCCTGCTGCACCAGCCGGTCGAGTGTCGCGTGGTCCTGCACGAGGAGCGCCACCAGTTGACGCTGGTGATCCGCGGTCAGCTGCCAATCGTGATTCAACGGCCCCAGCTGCCATGTCCACGGGGCGACCGCATCGGCGAGGAATCGCGCCCACTGATCGTCGTACACGGCCGTGCCCAGGCCCCGGTCGTCGCCAGCGCCGAACCAGTCGAGCAACGGCACCAGCAGCTCCCCGGCCGTCTGCGCGCTCGCGTGTGCCGGGTCGGTGGCGACCAGCACGATGCGGTGCGCGAGCTGTGGCTGAGTTGTCGCCGCGAAAAGGGTTCGCGGGTGGTCGCCCGCCAGGGTGACGTAGCGCAGGGCCGCTCGGCGATCGACGGCAAGCATCGGGAACAACACATCGGCAGGGTTGGGCTGCGACCGCTCGGCGAACTGGCTGGCGGTGCCGACACTGGCCTCGCTCCACTGTTCATCGCACCAACGCAGTACGAGCCGGTCGGTCACGTCGGCGAGCGTCAGTGGGTCGAGTTGCAGGTGTTGCACCAGCAGTGCGGCGGTGTATGGCTGCAGCGTGTCGAGTTGCTTGAGATCGTCGTCCAGCTCGCCCGCCAGTCGAGTGAAGAGTGCGTCGAGTCGCGAGACCGAGGAGGGGTCGGTCTCGTTGACGCGCCACGCTCGTTCGCCGGCGAGTGCATCGGCCAAGCGCGCCCAGCCGCGGAAGTTGTCGCGGAACGCTGCCCGCAGCGCCGGGTCCTGGTCGATCAGCCGTAGTTCAGCGGTGAGCATGATCCATTGCTGGGGGTCGTTGCACAGTTCGTCGAGATTCACCGTGTCGAGCATCTGTCCCAGGTTGCGCGCCCCCGCCCGGTCGAGGCGGAGCACTGGTGTGTCCATCAGATCGGTGCCGTCGTTGCGCAGTGCCAGCGGGTCGGTGGTCAGCAGCAGCCGGATCAACGGCAGCCATTCGCGGTCGATTCCATGCAGCGCGCTGCGGACCACGCGAACGGTGTCTGCCGCAGCTGGGTCGGCGCTCGTGATGCGTTGCAGTTCGGCTACCGCAGCGGTCATCCGCCGGGCGAGTGCCTGCAGACGCTCCGGGTCGTACGCCAGGTCGGTCACGGCGCGGCGCCCCCGTCGAGTTCCAGCCGTCGGGCCACGGCCAGCAACCGATCGGCCTCGACGTTCAGCAACCGTGCGTGGGTCGCGAGGTCGCTCTGGCACGCGTGGGCGGCCGGCCCCACCCACGTCTCGTCGCCGGCGAACCGATGCAGCGTCAACGCACCCAGTGCGTGAAGTCGGTGCGCCAGCCGACGCAGTTCGGCGGCTCGCGGCACAGTGTCCGGGGTGACGGGAACAATGGGCATACGCCCTCACTGGGTACGGCGAAGTGACCCACCCGGCAGTGCTATGCGAGTGAGCGGACGATCAGGTGATGGGGGAGCTGCGTGTTCTGGTCGATGAACCCGTCGCCCTCCACCTCAAACCCGTGGCGCAGGTAGAACTCCAGCGCAGCGTCGCGAGCGCGGGCCCACACCAGCGTGGTGCCGGCCGCTGCCATCCGTTCGCAGCCACCCTCCAGCAGCGCGCCGCCGTGCCCGTGCCCCTGTGCTGCCCGTGACGTCGCCATGCCGCGTAACTGCACTGCCGGTTGGTCGTGGTGCGGGCGCGGCACCCAAGTGCTGACGGCCACCAACTCGTTGTCGACGAGCATGCCGAGATGGCGGGCGCCGGGCCATGTGTCCTCCGGGAACACAACGTCCTTGGTGACAGTGTCGAATCGAAGCACCGCCAGCCGCAGTGGGTGTGTCTGCTCGGCCGCCAGCTCGATGATCGCCGGATCGCGCACTGCGTCGTTCATAGATGAACAGCCTCGCCGCCCGCTGCTGCCGACGCGTACATCGCGTCGACCAGTCGATGCGCGTGGACCGCTGTGTGCAGATCGGGGGTCGCCCCGCGGTGCTCGAGGATGGCCCGCACGAACGCGCCGTCGGGGTTGCTGCCACGGTCGCGCAGCGGGGTCACGGCTTCCTCCAGCGCTGCACCCTCCAGCGAACCGTGGCTGCCGTTGGTGTCGGTCCAGCTGACTGGGCCGAACCTAGCGACGTCCTCGATCCCTTCGTAGCCGTGGAAGTTCGCAGTGTGCGCGCTGACCGATTGCATCTCGCCCACCAGATACCGCTGCCGTGCAGGCTCTTCGAATGGTACGTAGCGATGAG
>CAIXHI010000226.1 GCA_903919215.1 uncultured Acidimicrobiaceae bacterium | reverse complement strand
CTGCGCGAGATCGACCGTCACACCCTCCTCGGCCAACGAGGTGACCGGCTTGTCGGGGATGCCGCACGGCACGATGTACTCGCGCATGTAGCGCATATCGGGGTCCACGTTGAGGGCGAACCCGTGCATCGTGCGTCCCTTGGCCAGTCGCACACCGATCGCGCAGATCTTGCGCGGCTGATCGTGGCCCACCCACACACCTGGGTATTCGCCAAGCGTGTGCGCCTCGGCGACGCCGAGTTCGGTGAGCGTGCCGACGATCAGCTGCTGGATTGCACAGACATGATCGGAGGCGCCCAGCGCGTTCGGCACGTTGACGATCGGGTAGCCGACGAGTTGTCCGGGGCCGTGGTAGGTGACATCGCCGCCACGTTTGACGCTGACCAGTTCCGCACCCACCGACACCGGGTCGACGAGCACGTTGGTGGACAGGTCGGCCCGCGGGCCGTGTGTGAACACGTGCGGGTGCTCCAGCAGCAACAGGTGCTGCTCGCTGCCGTGTTCGAAGATCGCCTGTTGGAGGGCGAGTGCCTCGCGGTAGGGCACGCGCCCCAGCCAGCGAACCCGCAGGGGCATTACAGCTCCTGCGACCAGTCGCGAGTCTCGAGAATCTGCTTCACCTTCACGAGGAAGCCAGCCGCGTAGGCGCCGTCGAAGGCCCGGTGATCCCAGGTCATCGCCAGGTGGCCCACCGGGTGAATAACGATCGCTTCGCCGCCGTCGGCCAACGTGGCCACCACCGGCTTGCGCACGATGGCGTCGGTGGACAGAATCGCGACCTGCGGCTGGTTGATGATCGCCATCGTGAGCACGCTGCCGGAGGAACCGTTGTTGGTGATGGTGAAGGTTCCACCCGAGATCTCGTCGGGCGAGAGCTTGCGAGTGCGGGCCCGGCCGGCGAGATCATTGACCTCGCGGGCGATGGCTCGCAGACGCTTCGAGTCCGCGGTACGCACCACCGGCACCAACAGACCTTCGTAGTCGAGGTCGACGGCGATACCGATATCGATGTAGTTGTGCACGACGAGTTCGTTCTCACCCACGCTGGCGTTGAGTTGCGGGAACTCGACGAGCGCATCCACCACCGCACGGGTGATGAACGGCAGGTAGGTGAGGCTGAACCCTTCTGCGGCCTTCCACTCACCCTTCACCTTGCCGCGGGCGACATCGACGTTGTTGAAGTCGACCTCGACCACGCTGAACGCGTGCGGGCTGATCGCCTTGCTGGCCACCATGTGGCTACCGGTGAGCTTGCGGATCTTGCTGAGCGGCACCAGCGTGTCGCGCTCGCCAGCGGTGATGGCCGGTCGCACGGGTGCAGCCGGGATCGCTGCGTGCGTCGGTGCGGCGGCGATCGCGGGTGCGGGCGCAGCTGCCGGGGCGGGCGCCGGGGCAGGAGCCGGAGCGGGCGCCGGTGCGGGTGTGGCGGGCACGTTGCCCTGATGCGAGTCGATGAAGTCGAGCACGTCGTCACGGGTGATACGCCCGCCAGGACCGGTGCCGGTGAGCACATCGGCGTCGATGCCGTGCTCGGCCACCAACCGGCGAACCACCGGCGACAGCAGACGGTTGTCCTGCAGCGGCTCGACCTCCGCTTGTACCTCCACGACGGGAGCCGGCGCCTCCACCACGGGAGCAGGAGCCTCCACGACAGGAGCCGGAGCCGGAGCGGCATCGGCAGCGCCGACCACAGCGATGACTGCGCCCACGGGCACGGTCTCACCCTCGGCGGCACGAATCTCCACCACAACGCCAGCGACGGGCGAGGGCACCTCGGTGTCCACCTTGTCGGTGCTCACCTCGAACAGGGCCTCGTCGGCGGCGACAGTGTCGCCGACCTTCTTGAACCAGCGGGTGATCGTACCCTCGGTGACGGTTTCGCCCAGTTGTGGCAGGGTGACATCGGCCATCTCGGGGCTCCTCTCTAGGCGTTCAGGCTGCGGCCGGTGAGCGACAGCACGGTCTCGCCGAAGAGCTCGGTGAGACTGGGATGGGGTTGGATGAACTCAGCGACCTCGGCCGCCGTGGCTTCCCAGTTGACGGCAAGGTAGCCGCCACTGAGCTGCTCGGTGACCCATGGTCCGACCATGTGCACACCCAGGATCTGACCGGCGGTGCCGTCGGCGTTGCGCTTGGCGATGACCTTCACCAGACCGTCGAGCTCGCCCAGAATCTGTGCACGGCTGTTCGCACGGAAGTGATGCTTGGCAACCACGACATCGAACCCGGCCTCGCGGGCGGCCTCTTCACTGGGGCCACTGAAGGCCACTTCGGGGTGGCAGTAGATCGCCCACGGCACCCGGTCGTAACGAATGGGCATCGGGCCCTCGTTCAGGATGTGCTTGGTGACGAGGATCGCCTCGGCATACCCCACGTGAGCGAGCGCTGGGGTATTGATCAGGTCGCCGATCGCGTACACACCGGCTTCGCCGGTGCGGCAGTACTCGTCGACCTCGACGAAGCCGCGGTCGGTGACCTTCACCGCCGTTCCCTGCAAACCCAGTTGATCGGAGAAGGGGCGACGGCCAACGCTGACCACCACCGCATCCACTTCGAGGTTCTCCACATCGCCATCGGCAGCACCGAAGTGCACCGTCGTGCCGCCGGCACCGTTGGGTGTGTGACCCAGCACCTTGACGGCAGTGCGGATGTCGATCTGCTTCTTCTTGAATGTGCGCAGCACGACGTTGGCAACGTCGGCGTCGAGTCCGGGGAGGATCTTCGGCAGCCCTTCGAGGATCGTGACCGTCGCGCCGAGGTCGGCGAACGTGCTGGCGAACTCGCAGCCGATCGCACCGCCGCCGATGACGGCGACACGCTGCGGCACGTACGACAGCATCAGCACTTCATCGCTGGTCATCACCGGGCCAGAAGGCTCGAAGCCGGGAATCGTGCGTGGCACGGAACCCGATGCCAGGATCACGTTGGTGCCGGTGACGGTGCTGCTGGAGCCATCCGGGTGGCTGACGGTGACCGTGCGGTTGGCACCGAGCGAGCCGACACCATCGAGCACGGTGATCTTCTTCGACTTGATCAGGCCGCCGAGGCCTTTCACGATGCCGTCGACGATGCGCTGCTTGCGAGCCTGAGCAACCTCGAAGTTGACGACCGGAGGGCTGGAGTCGATACCGAACTCCGCAGCGTGAGCGACGTGGCGATTGACCGCTGCTGTCTCCAGGAACGCCTTGGCGGGGATGCAGCCACGGTTCAGGCAGGTGCCGCCGAGGGCGCCCTTCTCGACCAGCGCAACGTTCAGTCCAGCCGACGTGGCGTAGAGCGCTGCGCCGTATCCACCGGGGCCTCCGCCGATGACCACGACGTCGAACTGCTGCTGCTCCATCTGCTCCAACCTTCCTTCAGAATGCCCCGGCAACGGTACCGGCGATCACACCAGTCTCCAGCGCACCTGCTCCTCAGCGCGGATGAACAACAGTTGCCGATCCTTCGTCGTGAAGCCGTCGGTCGGGAACGTGATCGTGCACGTGGTCGCCTGCACCGTGAAACCCGTGCAGGTATCGGCTGCCTCGGAGGCCTGCACGGCATCGACCGGCTTGGGCACACCAACCAACGTGAAATCGGCGATGCCCTTGGGGTCGTCGACACCGGACAGTGTCACGGTGACAGTGAGTACGCCGTCGGACTCCGTGAAGTCGTCGACGACGATGACCGCATCCCCAGCGACCCCCTTGTCGCCCTTGCCCAGCGCCTGTGTCTGGTCCTGGTTGGCGATGCGCAGCAACTGGATGCCACCGGCCAACAGGATCGCGAGGCCACAGGTGACAGCAAGCAGGAGCAGGGTGCGAGTGCGCATGGCGACGCACAGGCTACGGGGCCGTCACGACCCGCCAACAGGCAGCGCTGAGCGCCAGCCGATCTCGGTGCCGTCGGGGCGTTGGTGGTGCCAGTGGCCATCGGCGTCGCGCCAGGTGGTGTAGCCGCGGGTGCGCCATCGGTTGTGATGGCCGCAGGCGGGGCCGGCGTTCGCCGCGTCGGTCAGCCCGCCTCGTGCCCACGGCAGTACGTGGTCGACCTGGCGTGGTGGGTGGTGACAGCCGGGGCCGAAGCAGTGGCGTTCGAGCGCCAACAGCACCTCGCGCAACGCACCGGTGAACAGGCGTTGTTTGCGGCCGATGTCGATCACCACGCCGGCGGAATCGAGCACCACCCGG
>CAIXHI010000225.1 GCA_903919215.1 uncultured Acidimicrobiaceae bacterium | reverse complement strand
CGTAGCTTCGGGTGTTGGAGCGCGACTCGAACGGGTTTGGTTGCTCGCCACACTCGTGAACGCTCGATCGCCTCGATCCGGGCCTCGGCCCGCTCTGCGCGGCCAATGGCAATCTCGTAGGTGTTGACGAGTTGGTGGATCTGGCGGGCGCTCCCTGGCGGCAGCAGGAGTGGTCGGGCATCGAGACGGTCGAGGAGCAAAGTGCTGGCGGCGGCCCACTCCGACTTCGGCACCTTGTGGATCGAGGCCTCTGTGTGCCCCCACTTGCGATACAGCGCAGTGATGTGGCCAGTGTCGATCACACCGGTCCAGGGGGCGGTGCGCAACAGCAGATCCCAGTCCTCCAGCACGGGCAACGTGGGATCGAACCGCAGTCCCCACTGCCGCAGCTGTTGGAGCGGGAACGCGAGTGTGTGGATCGGCGAATGGTTCACGCCGACGTGCTGCAGCATGTCGAATCGTTCCGCGTACGGTGACACGAAACCCGACACGGGCTCGAGGTCGCTGACGCCGCCCGTGGCGAGGTGCACTTCCTGCTCCACTGCGCGACTCCGCAGCATGCGTCCCGGTGCCTCCGCCGCCAGGAAGTCCTCCACCCAGTTGGCGAACACGAGGTCGTCATCGTCAAGCATCGCGAGATAGCGACCCCTGGCGGATTCGATGGCACGGTTCAACGGCGCAACTCGGTTGCCGGCCTTGAGTCGCTCGACACGCACACGGCGGCGGAACGTCTCGTCGAATGATGCGAGTTGGGCGTGGACCGCGGCCTCGTTCGCATCGACAGTGGTGTCGACGTAGAGCAACACCTCGAGGTCGTCGCACGTCTGCGCGGCGAGGCAGGTGAGCGTGTCGCTGAGCGTCGGCCGAGTGCCCTGTGTGCGCACGGCGACCGAGAGGAACACCGAGGGCTCCTCGGCCCCAGACTCGATCTCGGGAACGAGGCGCAGCAAATCGCCGAGCGGTGTACCAGCCGGGATGTCGCGATGGTTCGTGGTCACAGCGCGTACCTGAAACGGTGAGGGCCGTAGTAGTCCTGCTCCATATCGGCCACCGCTGCAGCGTCAGGCATCGGTGCAGGGAGGTCGTCGGCTCGATCGAGGGCTCGGAAATCGGCTGCCGCTCGGTTGAGCGCCGGAACTGGTGCAGCCTCGAAGGCAGCGAGCTCGCGACGTTCGAGTTCTGGCCGGCAGTAGCGCCGGGCGAGTTTCAGCCGGGCCAATGCTCCCGATTCGTGCTCGAACTCCGATCCGGACGGCAGTCCTTCCGGTGTGGGGCGCTTGTCGTGGAACACCGTCGCCCGAGGCGCGGTGCGCAGCGTCCACCCAGCGTGACGCAGCCGCCAGGAGAAGTCGACATCGTCGCAGTACATCGGGAAATGGTGCCCGTCGAACCCTTGCACCGATTCGAACGCTGCTCGGCGCACCAGCATGCACGCGCCAGTGAGCCAGTACGCCTGACCAGTGATGAGGTCGTAACCCTTTGGGTGTTCGATCGGCAGTTGTCGTGCGTCGCAGGCGCCGACCCCCTCGGCGGCGAGCGACTCGATCAGCACCGACAGGCATGACGGCGTCGGATAGGTGTCGGGGTTCAGCACCCAGATCAGTTCCTCGTCGCCCTCGGTGGCGAGGCGGTTCGAACCGCCGGCAGAGCCGAGGTTCGCATCGAAGAACGTGTACGTGAGTGCAGCGACACCGTTGAGCTCGGCGGCAAGGGCTGAGACCTGCTGTGCGTCGAGTGAAGGGGTGGGGGAGCAGTCGCCGATCGCAACCGTCACGCCCTCCACGAGGCCGCTGGCGACGGCGTGGCGAACACATGCACGCACTGCCGTAATCGTGCGCCGGAACGCCTCGAACTCGTTGCGGTACACGACGAGTTGAATCCGCGCCCGTGACATGGCGGCAACTCTACCGAGCGTGCGATCGGCGATGAGAGTGCTATCGGGTGACCGCAGTCGCGTCTGGTGGCTTCCAGGTGCGGTGCATCGCCCTGCTGCCCCTTTCGCCGTGCCGCGACCTATCATCCCTGCGTGGCTCGCGAGTTCTCGTTCAAGACCGAGTTGACGAGCGCTCTGCCGCCGATCTCGCTCGCCGTTGCCGTGTTCATCGCTGGTATGGCCACCTGGGGGTTGCTGATCACCGGTGGTGTCGGCGCCGTTGTCACCGCGCTGGCCGTGATGGGGCTCGGGTGCGCGTGGTCGCTGCGCCCGCCGTACGTGCTGCTCCGGAAACGGGCCGAACGGCGCCTCGCCGCCGGCGAGACCCCCCGCCAGCGAGACCGGCGAACCGTATGGGCCGCCTCGAAGGGCCTGGCCGCCACGTTCGTCATCTGGAACTTGGTATCGGTCGGCATGTACCTGTCGCACGACAGCGGCGACCCGTTGCAGCAGCAGCTGGCGGCCTGGGGTCGCAACCATGGCCTCGGCCCGGTCATCGACTTTCTCGAGGCCAACACCTACGACGTGCCGCCATCGAAGGAACCTGCACAAGACCTCAGCCTGGCCGTCACCGGTGAGACCATCACGAGCACGATCCCCACGACCACACCCGCCGGTACCGGCACGGCAGACACCGGGCCCACCACCACGGTCGACCCCGGACCGCAGGCGCCAGCGGCGCTGACGACGTTCTTCACCCCCGCACTCAACGGCGAGGGGCAATGGAGCGTCATCGCCAGCGCTGGTGGACACCCGGCGCTGTGGGCCACGTCCATCCGCCCGTTCCCGGACGCTGGCGGCGTGGTCGGCTCGATCGTCGTCATCGACCAGACCTACCTGCGCGCCGGCATGTTCAACGGTTCGGAAGAACCCGGCGGCGACTGGGTGCGCGACGACCGTGTGCCGAGCGAGTTGTACGCCTCCCTTGTGGCGGCGATGAACGGTGGTTTCCGCTTCGAACACGTGAAGGGTGGCTACGTCACCGAGGGGCGCGTCGTGAAGCCACTGCTCGACGGACAGGCAACTCTGGCGGTGGGTAAGGACGGCAAGCTCGCCTTGGGTATGTGGGGACGCGACCTCAAGGACGATGGCTCCTGGCTCAGCATCCGTCAGAACCTGACGTTGATGGTCGACGGGGCCACCTCGAAGGTGGCAGAGGGCCTCGCTGCCGGAACGTTCTGGGGCGCCAACTATGGCAAGGACGTGTACGTCAACCGTTCGGCCGCTTGTGAGATGCCCGACGGGCGACTGGCCTACATGATCATCGGACTCGTGAGCGCCGAGCAGATGGCCCAGTCGATGATCAACATTGGTTGCCAGAAGGCGATCCAGCTCGACATCAACGGTACGTGGCCCAACTTCTTCACCTTCGAGCACAAGGCCGACGGGGGAGTGAAACCGATCTTCCTCGACCGCCGGATGGGCAGCAACACCTATCGGTACATCAAGGGCTCCACGAAGGAGTTCTTCGCCTTCTTCGACAGCACGTTGGTGCCGCCCGCGAGTGTGCTCGAGAAGTGACCTCTGCGCACCGCTTGTTGCCGGTCGACGGTTCAGTGGTGATCTACATGCTCGTGCGCGGCAAGGACGGTAGGCCCACCGGCTATCCAATGACTGGCATGTTCCAGGGCGGGCAACTGGAGATCACTACCTACCGCAAGGCACCCAAGGCGCAGTTCCTGCTGGCCGACGACCGGGTGTGTTGTGTGGTCGCCGACCCGGCTGATACCTCGCGTGGGGTGGCCATCCGCGGCCGAGCCGCGCCCGCCCCAGCCGACGGCTTCGTGGCCGGCACGCAGTCTGGCGGGCAGGCCGCGATCGATGTACCCGACGAGGTGAAGCAGACGGTTCGTTCACGGCTGGAGAGCGATAAGCGGATGGTGTTTCGCATCTCCATCGACAGCGTCCGAGAGGTGGGCGCGTCATGAGTGCCACGCGCGACATCACGATGACCCAGCCCGAGATCGACGCGTTCTTACAACGCAGCGGGCACGTTGTCGTCGGCGCGCTCGATGCCGATGGATGGCCCGTCGGCACCCTCGCTGCCATGTCGTACGCGAACGGACGACTGGCCCTGACGTTCGCTGACAGAGACTCAGTTGCGGTCGAGCTGCAGCGCGACCCACACCTGTGCTGCGTGTGGGACGAGCATGTCAGTTACTTCGAGATCCAGGGTGTCATCGTCCACGGTTCGCTCGCGGACGATGACACGACGCTGGATGTCGCCAAGCTGATCAGCTTCGACTTCGGTCGGCTGCGCTGACCGAGCGACGCCCGGTCAGCGGCAGGCTCAGCGGTAGGTGGAGGTGTTCGCCAGCTCGGCGGCGCGACCGATGAGGTCGACGATCAGCGGACCGAACATCGCCAGTTTGTCGTTGTCGGTGTGCCCGAGCACGACACGCTGGTAGCTCTGCTCGAGCACGATGCCCAGCTTCCAGCGGGCGAGGACGATGTAGTAGTCCATGTCGTCGACCTGGCGGCCGGAGATCTCGTGGAAGTACGCCAGCAACTCATCGCGTGTGGGCATCTGCGAGAGGTCCATGTAGTTGCCGGGATCCATCGGCTTGCCGTTGTCGGGCCACATCTGCACGACCCACGCGAGGTCGAGCTTCGGGTCGCCGATGGTGCCCATCTCCCAGTCGATGATCGCCGCCAACTCGCTGGGCTTCGTGTGCCGGTACATCACGTTCGCGAACTGATAGTCGCCGTGCATGATGCCGGGCACGAAGTCGAGCGGACGATGGCTCTGCAACCATGCCGAGGTCTCGTCCAGCCCGGGGATCTCGCGGGTCTTCACCCTGTCGTAGAACCGCATCCAGCGCTCAACCTGGCGGTCGTGGTAGCCGTCCGGGCGGCCGAGGTCGGACAGACCCTTGGCCTGCCAATCGACCTTGGCCATTTCGGCCACGCCGCGCACCAGCTCGAAGGCCAGACCGCGGTTGGCCTCGCGATCGGTGATGAAGGCTTCGGGCATACCGCCGCCCATCGGCGACCAGCCGTCCACCCAGCCCATCAGGTAGAACGTGCCGCCGAGCACCGTGGGGTCGGTGCACACGGCATACGCCTCGGTGTGCGGCACATCGGTGCCGTTCAGCGCGGCCGTGATCCGCCACTCGCGCAGGATGCCGTCGTTGCGGCTGTCGGGCGCACCCGCCGGGGGTTTGCGCAGTGCGGCGTGGAAGTCGCCGCGATGGATCTCGAAGATCTCGTTCTGGCTGCCGCCGCTGACGTAGCGGGCGCTGATCGGGGCGCCGACGCCAAGGTTCACGGTGTCCATCCACGCCGCCAGGCGGGCGAGGTCGATCGTCGGGTCGGGCATGGTGTTGTCCTCGGTCTGAGTGTGTGCGTCGTTCATGGTTGTGTCCTCACCAGCCGCCGAGCTCAGCTTCGACGAGGTCGCCGAACTTCTCGCGGGCAGCGGCGCGACGCGAGACCAAATGGCCGTCGGGGAACAGCTCGTCCTTCGACGGGCGGTAGCTCTTGAGCACCTTGCGGGCCAGGTTGTCCTTGTGCACCTCGGTGGGGCCGTCGGCCAGGCCGAGCGCCACCCCGCCGAGCAGCATCTGCCCGAAGGGCATCTCGTTGGTGGTGCCGAGCGCACCGTGCAACTGCAGGGCGCGGTAGGCGATGTCCATCGTCACCTTCGGCGTGGCCACCTTGATGCCGGCGATGTACTCGCGCGACTTGTCGTAGCCGTGTTGATCGCACTGCCATGCGGCGTGCAGCACCTGTAGCCGGAACTGCTCGAGCTGGATCCAGCTGTCGGCGAAGGCGTGACGCACCGACTGCTGATCGGCGAGCGGAGCGCCCTTGGTCTTGCGGCTGACGATGCGCTCGCCCATCATGTCGATCGCCTTCTTGCACACAGCGACGGTGCGCATCGCGTGGTGCAGGCGGCCACCGCCGAGGCGGGTCTGGGCGATCTTGAAGCCGCCGCCCACTTCTCCGAGCAGATTGTCGAACGGTACGCGGCAATCGGTGAACTGCAGGTAGCCGTGTGAACCCTCGCCGGGCCTGTCGTCGGAGAGACCGACGCTGCGGATGAGGTTCATCCCGGGGGTGCCCTTGGGGATCAGGATCATCGAAGCGCCGCGGTGCACCGCGACCGTCGGGTCGGTGATGACCATGGCGATGATGAAGCTGGCGTACTTGTAGTTCGAGGCGAACCACTTCTGGCCGTTGATCACCCACTGTTCGCCATCGCGCACGGCGGCACAGGTGAAGTTCATCGGGTCGGCGCCACCCTGCGGCTCGGTCATCGCGTAGGTGCTGCTGATCTTGCCGTCGAGCAGGGGCTGCAGGTACTCGGCGCGCTGTGCATCGGTGCCGTAGTGGGCGATGATTTCGGCGTTCCCCGAATCCGGTGCCTGGCAACCGAACACACTGGGTGCGAACGAGGAGCGGCCGAGGATCTCGTTGACCAAACCCAGCTTGACGTTGCCAAGGCCGGTACCGCCGAGGTTTGGCGGCAGGTGCAGCGCCCACAGTCCACGTTCACGCACGCGCTGTTGGAGCGGACGCACCAGCTTCTGGCTGGCCTCGTTCTGCTTGTCGTACATCAGCCCGTGGCCGGGGAAGAGCGCGTCGATTGGTTCGACCTCTTCGCGGACGAACTGGTCGATCCAGTCGAGATCAACCTGAAATTCTGGTTCGACGGAGAAGTCAAAGGCCATGGTCAGCTCCTGTTAGTGGTGCGAGTTGTCGCGGTGCGAGTGGTCGCGGTGCGAGTGGTCGCGGGTGGTTGGTCAGGGAACACGCCGGTGGAGCGGAGGTGCTTGATCAGCTCCTCGCCGGTGGTGTGCCAGGTCTTCAGCGAAACGGCCGCCGCCGCGTCGGGGTCGCCCGCCTCGATCGCCCGCAACTGGGCGCGCAACCCGGTGCGGCTGCGCTTGAGCGCGTCGGGAATGTTATTGAGGTAGTACTCACCGGGGGTGAAGCGGGTCATCGTCTTGATCACCAGGCGCAGGCGCGTGTTGTCGGCTGAGCGGTTGATGACGCGGGTGAACTCGGTCGCCAGGCGGGTGACCTCGGCGACGTCGACCGTGGAGCGCGCTTCGGCCTCGATGGCGTGCAACGCAGCCAGCACGTTCGGGTCGTGATCCTGCGTGACGCGGCGGACAGCGAAGCTCTGTAGCAATCCGTACAACTCGTAGTGGTCGCGGATGGTGGACGGCCCGAAGTCGGCGACGAACGTTCCCCGGCGACCGTCGGTCTGCACCAGGCCGTCGTGCGACAACTCGATCAGCGCCTCGCGTACGGGCTGGCGGCTGATGTTCAGCACCTGGGCGATCTCTTCGATCGGCACCTTGTTGCCGCCGCGCAACACACCGGTGAACACGAGTGTGCGGATGTAGTCCGACGCGACATCAGCGCTGGAGGGCACGAATGTCAGTTTCGGTTTCGGGAGGCCTACTCGCGCCGCAGTCACGTTTCGTATGTTACATACAACATCCGAAAAGGCAAGTGGCCTATTGTGCCGACTTGCACCCGGCGATGATCGTCTGCACTTCGCCGCCGACGTCGACGTCGAGTTCGCCCGAACGCATATCGGGCACCGAGTAGCGACCGAAGAACGTGCTGGCGACGCACTCGGCGGTGCCAGCACCCACACCGTTCTTGATCTGCTGGCGGATCATGTCGCTGCGGCCGAAGTACTGATCGATGGTGTCGGCATCGGGAATCGATTGCTCGACCTTGGTGCCTGGGTCGCAGACCGACACGTACAACTCGTTACCGTTGCGACCAACGAGAGCCGTTGCTTCGGCCGGACGCTTCGTGGCCCACGCGTTGAACGCGTGTTCCAGATCGCTGGCGTCGGCGGTGGTGTCTGCCGCCACGTGCAGGTCGAGGCACACGCGTCCGTCGAGGCGGTACACGGTGTAGGCATCATTACCCCAGCCGTCCGAGGCAGTGAGTGCGTCGTTCGCCGCCATCCCACTGGAGGCGATCAGGAACACCAGGAACGGACCAGCTTGGGTGCTGAACTCGCCGGTCGCCCGCCACGGCACCGGCGGGGCGTCGACGTGCTCGGCGTGGTCGGGACGGAAGAACTTGTGCATCGGCAGGCTCACTTCGTCGAGTGCTACCGGGGCGTATCTGCCCAGCGCATCGTCGAGGGCTGCGTGGCCGTATGTCAGCACGGAGACGATGAATGTCGGTCCGAGGTGCTGGCCCACCAGTCGCAAGGCACTGAACGCCGGGGGAATGTTGGCGACCGCCGCGTCGTAGTCCTCCTGGCCGACCTGTGCGTCGTCGCCGTAGGCAGCTTGATCCTCGGGGCTGAGATGGTCGTAGTACAGATCGTGCACCCAGATGGCATGGCCGATTCCGATTGCTCCGAGCGCCTGGGACTGTTGTCGGGTGGTGCTGTCGATTCGGCGTTGCACCAGATGGTGATGCTGCTCATCGAGTGCGACGGTCAGCTGCACGATGATCTGCGTGCGCTGGTAGGCGTTGAGGTGCGTGCCAGCCGTGGACGCCCTCACCACCAACACGTCGTGGGTTCGCAACCAGCGCGCCCACGACGGCGCCGTGTCCATTGCGGCGCTACTGGCCAGCGTCGAAACGTCGCCATTCCACAGCCCCAGTGCGCGGCCCACTGCATCCTGCGTGGCAGCCAGATGTCGGTCTGCCTCGGTCACCTCTGGCGGAGCGACGCGTGCGGTGAATGCGGCATCGTCAGCGATGTACTCGACCCGTACCACGTGCAGGAACTCCTGCTGGGTGGCGTGCTCGACGAACGTCGCCAGGTCGTGAATGTTCTCCGGCCACGTCGTGGCGGCCGGTTCGTGGGCGAACGGCGCCCACCGTTGCAGCCCCCACGCGCCCACCCAGAGGGCGGACAGCAGGGTGGTG
>CAIXHI010000224.1 GCA_903919215.1 uncultured Acidimicrobiaceae bacterium | reverse complement strand
ATGTGCCGCGACCGGCTCGACGACGGTGCCGACCACGCCGAGCACGGCGAGGGTGGCGACGACGCAGAGTCGGCGGGTGGATTTCATACGTCTAGTATCGACACCCTCAAGTAGAACTTGATAGTTGCTTCAGTCCTTTTTGAGAAATATTTCAGGCTCCACTGCAGCTCTAGGGTTGCACTGAGTCTCTACGTGAGAGTGACATGGTTTAGCTGCAGCACCCTGCGTCGACGGACCGCGTGATCGTGCCGGCGGCCAGCTGGAGCAGCTCAACAGCCCTGGATTGGGGCGTGATGTGACACCTCCTCGGCTCTGAGTGCGGTTCTACCAGGAGCATTGGCTCGTCCCGTCAATCTGACATAACGTCGATTATGGGCGTTCAGCCCGAAGGGAGCTCTCGGTCGCGCAACGGTCGCGCTGCCTCCAGCAGCCACTCGAGGATCTCGCGCAGCTCTCGCGCCGACTCCTTGCCATGACCGGCCAGCAGGTCTCGCTCGGCGTCGTTGACTGCGCAGGCCAGCACATACAGCTCGTCGTGCAGTTGGTCGAGCGTCTCCTTCGTGACAATCAGCTCGTGCTCGCTGAGTTGCAGTTCGGCAGCACGTTGCTTTCCGACCCAATGCCACTGGCGGCAGGCCTGTGAGCAGAACTCCCGCGGGCGACCGGTGCGCTGGTTCGGCAACACGCGGCGACACTGCCTGCAGCGTGTCGGCTCCCCTGCGGCCGGCAGTCGATCGCTTCCTTTCGTCATGACGAAAGTATGGGTTGATGCGTAGGTGCGGACGGTGGATGCTCGCCAGCGTCAGTGACTGCCCTCCGAAGCGCGAGGAGTTGCCCGGTAGGTTGCAACGGTGTCGTCACTGCTTGCTCGCACGTACTTGAAGCTCGGGCGCTGGACTGTGGTGGCGCCCCCGCGTGATCTCCCCGACCGATACGTGATGATCGCGGCGCCGCACACCACCAACTGGGATTTCCCGTTGATGCTGGCGCTCACCCGGGCCAGCGGGGTTCGTGTGTCGTGGCTCGGCAAACGTTCGCTGTTCAAGGGCCCGATGGGGCCGATCATGCGCGGCTTGGGTGGTATCGCGGTGGACCGCAACGCACCCGGTGGGATGGTGGCTGCCCTCGTCGCCGAGTTCGCCGCCCACGATCGTCTGGCACTGCTGATCCCGGCCGAAGGCACCCGCTCGCACGCCCCGTTCTGGAAGTCGGGTTTCTACCGCATCGCCCTCGAGGCGAACGTGCCCGTCGTGTGCGGTTTCGTCGACGGTGCCACCCGCACCGGCGGCCTCGGCAAGGTGGTGACGTTGTCGGGCGACGTGAGCAGCGACATGGACATGCTTCGCGAGTTCTACGGCGCAAAGACCGGAGTGAAGACTGGCAACGCCGGGCCAGTGCGCTTGAAGGAAGAATCACCGGCACAGCCCACCCCGTGACGGTGGTCACGAACCGCCGAGCGCGAGCCATTCAGTAGCAACGGCCGCATCGCCGTCCACCGCGAGGGAGCCATCCGGCACGACTCTCCCCCACAACCGCAGCAATACACCGAGTGAGGAACCGCGCACCACAGCGGCAGCGTCGCCGGTCACCACCGAGACAACTCGATCGGCGCCACTGACCACCCAACGCCGACCGGTATCGCTGAGTTCGACGGCGATACGCGAGTTCGGTGGCGTGCGGCGCTCGCGTGTCAGCATCCGCGGCAGCATGACATTCCAGTACTCGTCCACCCCGTCGGCAGCGAACTCGGCATCGAGCGTGGCCGTTCTGCCGATCGCCAACTCTGCGTCGATGCGATGCACAGCTGTCTCGTGAGCCTGGCGACGCGGCCACAGCCCAGCCACCTTCGGCTCGACAGGGAACGGGTGCCATGTGGGTGCTGCTGGGTCGAGCAGCAGCAGCGTCGCTGAAAGTTGCTCCGCCCCAGAGCGCAACCACGCAGCCAGCCCAGTCATCGTCGTCGGTGCCGGATCGTCTGCGGGGTCGATCAGCGGCGGAGCGCCTGTCGCCGCAGCAACGCGGGCCCAACGGTGCACGCCACCGACATGAACGGCGAGCTGCGACAAGGTCCAGCCAGGGCAGCCGGCGATCGGTGCGTCAGCCGCGCCGATCGCGACGGCGTCGGCGAGCGAAGCAGCGTTCGTGGCCAGGTGGCTGAGATGATCGATGGTCATGCGTGGGCACAGTACGCCGTGCGGCTTGGCAGACTGACCGAATATGTCTGCACCGCGTGAGATGCCCATCGCCCCACTGCGGGCGTTCGCCAGTGACAATGCTGCCGGCGCCCACCCCGCAGTGATGGAAGCGGTCCGCGCGGCGAACGATGGTCACGCGCTCGCCTACGGCGAAGATCGGTGGACACTCGAGGCGCAAGCGCGATTCCGTGACCTCTTCGGGCCTGCCACAGAGGCATACCTCGTGTGGAACGGCACCGGAGCGAACGTGATGTCGCTCGCGACCCTGTTGCGCCCGGCCGACTGCGTTGTCTGCACGGAGTGGGCGCACATCGCCGTTGACGAGGCCGGCGCACCCGAACGAGTGCTCGGCGCCAAACTGCTGACGCTCCCCTCGCCCACCGCCAAGCTGATTCCCGAGCAGCTCCGCGAACAGGCACACCATCTGGGCGTGCAACACCATGCGCAACCCAGTGTCGTCAGCATCACCCAGAGCACAGAACTCGGAACGCTGTACACACCCGACGAGGTCGCAGCGCTGTGTGACACCGCTCACTCGCTGGGAATGCGGGTGCATCTCGATGGAGCGCGCCTCGCCAATGCGACGGCGGCACTCGGCGGCACGGTGGAGGCGTTGCGCAGTTTCACGGTGGACGCCGGCGTCGACGTCGTCAGCTTCGGCGGCACCAAGGCCGGTGCGATGGCCGCTGAAGCCGTGATCTATCTCGACCCGGCCCTCGCCGAGCGCGCCAAGTACGTACGCAAGATGGTGACGCAACTGCCGTCCAAAATGCGGTTTGTCGCGGCACAGTTCAACGCGTTGCTGCACGACGACCTCTGGATCCGATTGGCAGAACAGTCGAACGACATGGCCGCCCGCCTGTATGTGGCGACCAGCGCGATCCCGGGTGTGAAGTTCGACCACGCGCCGCAGGTCAACAGCCTGTTCCCGGTGCTCCCCACGTCGGTGATCCAACCGCTGCGCGAGTGGTGTTTCTTCTGGGACTGGGACGTCAGCCGCGATCAGGTGCGGTGGATGACGGCATGGGACACGACCCAGGACGACGTCGATCGCTTCGTCGCCGGGGTGCGACAGATCCTGGCGTAAGAATCCGAATATTCGCTCTGGACGACGACCACTCCATCGCCTAGAGTGACGACTACTTGCTGACAGCAAGTATCTGCGCCGGCTTGAACTGGGGGTTCCATGGCAGCAGTCGAGGTCTTTGGGCAGCGTGTCATTACAGACGATCGCTGGATGAACGACGGGGCCTGTCGCGGGCTCACTCATCTGTACTTTCCGCCGCCAGCCGAGCGACCACAGGCGCGCGATCGTCGCGAGGCGACCGCTCGTCAGGTGTGCGGTTCGTGCACGGTGAACGAACACTGCCGCGAGTTCGCCCGAGCGAACCACGAGTACGGTCTCTGGGGAGGCGAGAGCGAGGACGAACGCCATGCAGCGGGATTCCGCCTCATCGCTCCCATCGGCGTACGGGCGCGCAACGTCGGCTGACGCTGCGCGCGAGTTCCCTCACGCGTACGATGCGCGTGTGACCACTTCACTCACCCATCGCAACGCTGTCGCAGCCGCATGGGCCGAGTATGACGACCCGCGAGCGATCGTTCGCGTCGACGAGGTCAGCGCGAACGTTTCCACCAACCGAGTGTTCCGGTTGCATCTTGACGACGGCTCCACCGCCATCAGCAAGGTGTCGTCGTACGGGTCGTACTTCCTGTTCTACGAGGACCACGATCGTTTGAACCGTTGCGCGCGCTTCCTCGACGGCACACGGTTTCGAGGCATGCTTGCCGAAGTGTGGCGTCGACCCGATGGCCGCATCTTCACCTGGTACAACCAGCAGATGTGGGCAGTGTTCTACGACGACGTACCCCGCAGGGATTCCCTCCCGCGTGTGCTGACCGTCGATGAGGTGCACAACCTCGGCCGCGAGATCGCCGAGTTCCACCTGGCATGCACCGACATCGCGCCGCAACTCCCGGCAGGTTCCAAAACGGTGAAGAGCGACGCCATCCACCTGCTCGAGCTGTTGGAGAGCCCATTCGCGACCCGCAACTTCGAACTGCCGCCCGAGTCCATCGGCGTGCTGTGGAAGCACACCCACAAGTTCCTCGAGCGACTCATCTCCGTCGGCTACGACGAGTGGCCCAAGATCCCCTTGCTGATCGACTGGAATCTCGGCAACTTCAGCGTTGCCAACGATCCTGATGGCGGATTTCACCTGTTCAGCCGCTGGGACTACGACTGGTTCCGCATCGAACCGCGAGTGCTCGACTTCTACTTCCTGTCCCGCGTGTCCAGCAAGACCGGCGATCGCACCCGGTTCACCTATGGCCCGCACACGCTCGTCGAGCCAACGTTCTTGGAGTTCCTTCGTTCGTACCGTTCGGTGTTCCCGATGTCCGACGAAGAGGTGATGTTCTTGCCCGAGGTGTACCGCTTCTTCGTGCTGAACTACGTGGTCCGCGAGGGGGCGCGCTTCTTTCGACCCGACCTGTGTACGAAGTTCAGACGCGACACGGTGCGCACCTACTTACCGGCACTGGACCACTTGGACGCTTCGCCGCTGTTCACCACGTCGTGACACGATGACGCTCATGGAGTACACACAGATCACTGTTGGCAGAGACGGCCCGATCACCGTCATCACGATGAACCGGCCCGAAAAGCTCAACGCGTGGACCCCGCGCATGGCCGAAGAGCAGGCGCATGCGATCCACGAGGCGAACCTCGACCCAGCGGTCGGAGCGATCGTGTTGACCGGCGCCGGCCGCGGTTTCTGCGCCGGTGCCGACATGGCCGACACGTTCCAGTCGCGCATCGACGGCGTCGACCCGGGCAACGACACCGCCGGTGGGGTGGGTGGCATGCCAGTCGACCTCGACTGGGTTGCCTTGGTGCGCAACAGCAAACCGATCGTGTGCGCGGTCAATGGCGCAGCGATTGGTATCGGCGTGACGATGTGTCTGCCGGCGGACCAAATCATCGCTTCCACAGCCGCCAAGTTCGGGATGGGAT
>CAIXHI010000223.1 GCA_903919215.1 uncultured Acidimicrobiaceae bacterium | reverse complement strand
CTGATGTACGAACTGGTGGCCGAGGAGCAGGGCGTACCCGCCAGCGCGATCAGCGGCACGATCCAGAACGACCTGCTGAAGGAATACATCGCTCGCGGTACGTACATCTACCCGCCCAAGCCGTCCATGCGGATCATCACCAATATCTTCGAGTACTGCGCGCAGCACGTGCCGAAGTGGAACACGATCAGTATCTCCGGGTACCACATCCGCGAGGCCGGCAGCACCGCTGTGCAGGAGATCGCGTTCACCATCGCGAACGGCATCGCCTATGTGGATGCGGCGATCGCCGCCGGTCTCGACGTCGACGCCTTCGCTCCGCGACTGTCGTTCTTCTGGAACGCGCACAACAACTTCTTCGAGGAAGTCGCCAAGTTCCGCGCCTCGCGCCGCATTTGGTACAAGCTGATGAGCGAGCGCTACGGCGCCAAGAAGGAAGCCAGCAAGTTGTTGCGCTTCCACACGCAGGTCGGCGGCAGCACGCTGACGGCACAGCAGCCCGAGAACAACATCGTGCGCGTGGCCGTGCAGTCAATGGCGGCCGTGATGGGTGGCACCCAGAGCCTGCACACCAACGGCTACGACGAGGCACTCAGCCTGCCCACCGAACGCGCCGCACGTATCGCTCTGCGCACACAGCAGATCATCGGCTACGAGAGCGGTATCGCCGATACGCCCGACCCGCTGGCGGGCAGCTACTTCGTGGAGTCGCTCACCGATGAGATCGAGCGTCTCGCGTGGGAGTACATCGCCCGTATCGACGAGATGGGCGGCGCGGTCGAGGGCATCGAGCGCGGCTTCCAACAGGACGAGATCGAGCAAGCCGCGTACGAGTACGCGAAGAGCATCGACAACGACGAGCGTGTCATCGTCGGCCTCAACAAGTTCCAGACCGAGGAGCCCGAGTTCGTGGTCTCCGCCAGCGATCCGACGTTGGAGCTCGGCCAGCGCGCAAGCTTGGCCGAGTACAAGGCCAACCGCGACCAGGCGCTCGTCCTGGCCCGCCTGGCCGATCTCACCGAAGCGGCTCGTGGCACGCAGAACCTGCTGTACCCGATGAAGGAAGCGCTGCGCGCCAACGCCACCCTCGGCGAGGTCAGCGATGCGCTGCGCGATGTCTTCGGCGTGTACCAGCCGGGTCGCTGACGTTCGCCCGCCGACACCTGTGACCTCCACGGCGCTAGGTTCGCGCCCGATGAAACGAGTGCTGTCACTGCTCGCCCTCTGCGCGCTTGCGGGCTGCTATTCCGAGAACAAGGACATCTCGCCGACGTTGGGCACTGTGGGGAACGCCCCTGAGCCGACGGCTACCACGTTGTTGCCAGAGGTGTTCAACACCGAGAGCGACCTCACAGTGACAGTTCCGCCGTATGCGCTGTTCGGTGGCGAACTGTGCACCGCGCTGGTGGCGAAGGACTTCCTCAACGTACGAATGGCCGGGCTGGCGCCGGGCGCGTTGATCAACTCCGGTGCATTGTCGCCAGATTCGTGCGGGTACACGGTGCACTCGGGGCGCACCGATCTCGAGGTGCTAGTGGAAGCGCGAACCGCGCAGGAGTTCACTCAGCCGGCCGCAACACCTGATGTGATCACCGGGTTGGGTCTCGGGGCGATCGGCTTCGAGAAGGCCGACGGCACCTACCTGGTGCTGGTGAAGGTGGCCAACGGCTACTTCTCGGTCACCACACCGGACCCGGCGAGCGCCGTGAAGCTGGCGACGATCGCTGCCGGTCGCTCGGGCGGCTGAGCGTCAGAGCCGGTACAGCCCGACCGGCGGTCGCTCTGGAACTGCCATCTCGTCGATCGGCCAGCCGAGGTAGATGAGCGCCACGACCGTGGTGTCCGGCTCGAACCCGGCCAGTTCTGCCACCACATCGTTCGCGCCCTTCGGGCACGAACCCCAGTAGGTGGCCAACCCGTGGGCGGTGGCGCCCAACAGCAGGTTCTGAATACCGGCTGCAGTCGCGTCGCGATTCTCCGCAGTGCGCAGCGGGCTGTCTCCCGCTGCCGATCCGACGATGAGCGTGGCGGGCGTGCGCAGGTACTTTGTTCTCGCTTTGGCGATCTTGCCCGGGTCGTCGCCGTGAGCCTCCATCGCCCGAGCGATCACCTCGCCCAACTGGTCGCGACCGGTGGTCACCAGACAGAACCTCCACGGCCAGGTGCGCTTGTGGTTCGGTGCCCACTGCGCCAGCTCGCAGAGCTGCTGCACCAGCTCGTGCGGCACCTCGCGCTCGCGATCGACTTGCATGTTGGTGCGCCGCGCCCGGATCAGCGCGGCGAGGGCGTTGGGGTCGAGCGGCATCTCAGCTGCCGGTCAGTTCCTTGCGCAGCTCGCGCTTGAGGAACTTTCCGCTGGCGTTGCGCGGGATCGGCTCGGTGCGGAACCACACGGTTCCCGGAATCTTGTGTTTGGCGATGTTGGCGGCGAGGAAATGTGCCAGTTCGTCCTGCGTGAGCGTGGCGCCGGGGCGCAGCACGATGACCGCGGCGACATCCTCGCCGAGACGCTCGTCGGGGATGCCGAACACTGCGGCTTCCGCAACCGCGTCGTGGTGATAGATCGCGGTCTCGACCTCGCTGCAGAACACATTCTCACCGCCGCGGTTCACCATGTCCTTGGCGCGGTCGACGATGAAGACGAACCCGTCCGTGTCGACGCGGGCGATATCGCCGGTGTTCAACCAGCCATCACGGATCGCATCGTGGGTGGACTCGGGGCGGTTCAGGTAGCCCTTGATCACGACTGCACCGCGCACACACAGCACGCCGACGGTGTCCGGGCCGTTGGGCAGGTCGTTGCCGTCCTCGTCGACCAGTTTCCAGTCCAGCGTCGGCACCACCGGGCCGCACGAGGCAGGCTTCTCAATGAAGATCTTCGCTGCGGTAGCGGTGATGATGCCGCACGTCTCGGTCATGCCGTATCCAGTGTTTGGCTGACCGCGCTGTTCGCCCTTCTGTAGGGCCCCGGCGATCTTGCCGACCAGGTCGGGCTGCAGTGCGGCGCCGCCGCCGCCCATGCCGATGATGCTGGACGTGTTGCGCGTGGCCCAGTCGGGGTGCAGCAGCAGCTCGCGGCTCATCGTCGGGACACCGGAGAAGTTGGTGACTCCCTCGCGCTCGATCAGCGCCAGCGCTCGACCTGGATCCCACTTGTACATCAGGACGACCTTGCCGCCGCTCACTGTGGCGGGCTGCATGACGCAGTTGTTGGCTGTCACATGGAACAGCGGAGTGGAGGCCATGAACACACTCTGTGCGGGTGCCGCGGGCGGCGGCGTGGCGGGTGTGGGCAGGTCGCCAGCGGCGATCGCCTTGGCCTCGGCCATCTGTGCCGCGACCGTCATCGCGAAGACGTTCAAGATGTTGTGCACCGACCCGCGGTGGGTGAGCTGCGCACCCTTCGGGAACCCTGTGGTGCCCGACGTGTAGAAAATGCAGGCGTCATCATCCGGGTCGATGACAGCATCGGGCAGCGTGCCCGGGTCGTTGGCGACAACGTCGGCCCACTGCAACGGGGCCTTGTCGCTGCGCACGGCGATCACGTGCATCGGCCGCTGTGCCGGCATGTGGCGGAGGCGTTCCAGGCGCTCGTCATCGGCGATCAGTACCTTGGGCTCGCTGTCGTTCAGCGCGTATTCCATCTCCGGAGCTGTCCACCACGCGTTCATCCCCACGACGGCAGCGCCGATGCTGACGCCAGCCCAGTACGCCGTCACCCACTCGGGGTAGTTGCGCATCGCCAGCGCCACCCGGTCGCCGGGCCGCACGCCCTGGGCCACCAGGTGATGGGCTAGTGCCCGCACCTGAGACTGGATCTCGGCGTACGTGTAGTGCTCGTCCTCGTACACCAGGTACTCGAGGTCGGCGAACGGGGCGGTGCCCTCCCACACGACACGCATGTTGGGCGGTGAGGCCGCGAAGACCTTCAGCGGAATGCCGCGTACGACTTCGGTGGTGGTGTGGAACGGGCTTCCCGCGGCATCGAGTTCGGCGCGGGCGGCGACATAGTGGTGCATCACGCCGGTGATCATTGCCGACGGCGGGTGGTGCTCGCTACGTCGGGCGCAGATACCTTCACGGCATGCGCTTGTTGACCGGTGACGATGGGGTGACTCGCTGTGCGTGGTGCGGCGCCGATCCCTTGTATGTGCAGTACCACGACGACGAGTGGGGCCATGAGGTACTCGACGACGTGCACCTGTTCGAGAAGTTCTGCCTGGAGGGGTTCCAGTCCGGTTTGTCGTGGCTGACCATCCTGCGCAAGCGCCCCGCCTTCCGCTCTGCGTTCGCCGGGTTCGACATGGCTGCGGTCGCTCGCTTCGACGAGGCCGATGTGCAGCGTCTGCTGGGTGATGCCGGCATCGTGCGCCACCGAGGCAAGATCCAGAGCACGATCAACAACGCTGGCCGCGCATTGACGCTGCTCGACGAGTTCGGCTCGATCCACGCCTACGTGTCGCAGTTCCGCCCCGAGCACCATCCGCAGCCCACACTGACCAGCGAGTTCCGTGCGCTCACACCCGAGTCGACGGCGATGTCGAAGGATCTCAAGAAGCGCGGCTGGTCGTTCGTCGGTCCCACCACGATGTACGCATTCATGCAGGCGATGGGTCTCGTGAACGACCACATCGACGGCTGCGAACGCCAACCCAATTGACGCTCGCCTCCCCGGGTGCGAGTGCCAGCGCCCCGGCCCGAGTGCCTGCCGCCCGCCCGCGACTTTCGAGTGCCACGTCGCGCTCAGAGTGTCACGTGGCACTCGGGTGCGCGTGTGGCACTCGCACCGGGCGTGTGGCACTCGCACATGGAGATACCCTGGCGGGTATGAACATCGAAGTGTTCGCAGACATCTGGTGCCCATTCGCCCACGTCGGCCTGCGGGCCGTGGCTGATGAGCGCGATCGTCGCGGACGCGACGATGTGGTGTTGTGGGTGCGTGCTTGGCCGCTGGAGCTGGTGAACGGTGCACCGATGGACGGACACCACGCGGCGGAGCGGGGGAGAGCGTTGCGCGAGCAAGTGGCCCCCGACCAGTTCGCCGAGGTCGATCCCGAGAACTTCCCGCCCAGCACGTTGCCAGCGCTGGCGCTGGTGTCACGTGCGTACGACTCCGACCCGCAACTGGGTGAACGGGCGACGTTCCTGGTGCGCGACGCATTGTTCGAGCACGGTCAGGACATCGCTGATCCGATGGTGCTGCAGCTGCTGGCCGACGAGTTGGGGGTCGGCCTCCCCGACGAGGCCGACCACGCGCGAGTGCTGGCCGACTATGCCGAAGGGCAGCGGCGCGGCGTGAAGGGATCGCCGCACTTCTTCGGCCCCGACGGAGATGTCTTCTGCCCGGCGCTGCAGATCTCGCGTGACGAGCAGGATGCGTTCGTGATTGTGGCCGACCGTCAACGGCTCACGGAGTTCGTCGACCGCTGCTTCGCGGCCTGACTTGTGGAAGTTCTGGAAAGGTTCAGTTCCGGTTTCCGGAACTGAGCCTTCCCAGAGACCTCGTTGGGAAGAATCCCGCCCAGAAACCGATCGGGCCCTGGTTGGCGTGGCCTAGTTGGCGTGGAGGGCCGCGTTGAGGCCTTCCCACTTCGCGCTGCGGGGGAGTGCCTCCACGGCGCCGGTCTGGCTGTTGCGGCGGTACAGCAGGCCGCCCTTGCCGCTGAGGAG
>CAIXHI010000222.1 GCA_903919215.1 uncultured Acidimicrobiaceae bacterium | reverse complement strand
GTGATGTACGGCATGATGCCCAACGCAAAGATGCTGAAGCTGGCGAAGGCGCCACCGCTGAACAGGTTGAAGAACCCGAGGGCTCCCTGTGTCTTGGCAGCAGCCTTGAACTGACGCACTGCGTCGACGTCGATACCCGGAACGCGAATCGCGACACCGATGCGGTACAGCAGCACCATCGCCAGGAGGAACAGGATCTTGTTCCGCAGGTCGGGCACCTTGAAGACGTTCTTCAAGTTGGAGAACACGTGCGAGCTCCCAGGGAGTTTGGTGAAGTGCGGACAGCCGAAGAGTTACGTCGGCAGAATCAACGGTTGGTGAACTGGTTGCCCTTGACCGGCGGACGACCCTGCTTGAACGGAAGTCCGAGCAGCGTGACAGTACCGCCAGCAGCAGTGATGGCTGCGTCAGCCGACTTGGAAACGGCATGCGCTGTCAGGTTGAGCGCAACGGTGATCTCGCCGCGACCGAGCACCTTCACGAAGGTTCCCTTGCGCACGAGGCCAGCGGCAACGAGCGACTCGGGGGTGATCGTGGTCTCTTCGAGCGCAGACAGCTGGTCGAGGTTGACCGGGCTGTACTCCACGCGGAACGGGTTGTTGAAACCCTTCAGCTTGGGGACGCGCTGCTTGAGTGGCATCTGGCCACCTTCGAAACCGCGAGCCACCTTGCCGCGACCACGGGATTTCTGACCCTTGGTACCAGCGCCAGCGGTCTTGCCGCCCTTGCCGCCGATACCGCGACCAACGCGCTTCTTGGCCTTGTTGGACCCAGGTGCGGGGGAGAGTTCGTCGACGCGCATGTTACTTCACGGTTCCTTCTGCGTTTTCCGTGACCTCGATGAGGTGCGGGACGCGAGCGAGCATGCCGCGGATCTCGGGGCGGTCCGGCAGCACATTCGTGTCGCCGATCTTGCGCAGGCCGAGGGCACGCAGCGTGCCACGGTTCTTGGGCTTGTTACCGATCGCCGAGCGCACTTGGCGCACGGTGATGGTGGGGCCGTCGTAGTTGGTGTCTTTACGCATCAGTGGGTCTCCCCTGCAGCAATCTGCTTCTTGCGTTCGTTGTATGCACGCAGCACGCCCTTGGGGACGAACTCCGATGCGTCGAGACCGCGGCGGGCCGCAACCTCGTCGGGGCGCTGCAGCGACTGCAGACCGTTGATCGTGGCACGGGCAACGTTGATCGAGTTCGAGGAACCGAGCGACTTGCACAGCACGTCGTGGACGCCAGCCTCTTCGAGGATGATGCGAGCGGCACCACCGGCGATCACACCGGTACCGGGGGCGGCGGGCTTCATCAGCACGCGACCAGCGGAGTTGATACCGATGATCGGGTGGGTGATGGTGCTGCCAGCCAACGGCACATCGAACAGGTTCTTCTTGGCCTCTTCGGTGCCCTTCTGGATCGCCAGCGGCACTTCCTTGGCCTTGCCGTAGCCGAGACCGACACGACCGTTGCCGTCACCGACGACGACCAAGGCGGTGAAGCTGAAGCGACGACCACCCTTGACGACCTTGGCGACGCGGTTGATGGCGATGACGCGCGACTCGCGCAGACCACTGGGGTCGGGTGCGCGCTCTTCGTTGCGGTTGCCGTAATTCGAGGGGGCGGCCATCAGAACTCCAAACCTGCTTCACGGGCCGCAGCAGCAACTGCGGCGATACGGCCGTGGTAGAGGAACCCACCACGATCGAACACAACCTGGGTGATGCCGGCGACCTTCGCCCGCTCGGCGAGCAGCGTGCCCAACTTGGCAGCTGCTTCGACCGTGGCACCAGTGCCCTCGCCCTTGATGGCCGGCTCTGTGGTGCTGGCCGACACCAAAGTGCGGCCGCTCACATCGTCGATCACCTGCAGGGAGAGGTGCTTGTTGGAACGGAACACGGCCAGACGGGGACGGGCGGCGGTGCCGTGAATCTTCTTGCGAACCCGCCGGTGGCGGATGATGCGACCTTCGCGGCGCTTCTGTGCGACTTTGCTCATGATTCGTTTCCTCGGGTCACTTCTTGCCGGTCTTGCCGGCCTTGCGCAGGACCTTCTCACCGAGGTAACGCACACCCTTGCCCTTATAGGGCTCAGGTTTGCGCACGGCGCGGATGTTGGCGGCCACTTGGCCAACAACTTCCTTGTCGATACCACGGACGATGATGCGGGTCTGTGTGGGCACCTCGAAGGTGATGCCTTCGGGGGCATCCATCAGCACGGGGTGGCTGAAACCGAGGGCCAGACGCAGCTGGATGGGGCTGAGAGCTTCAGCGCGGTAACCGACGCCGATGATCTCCAGTTCCTTGGCAAAGCCGTCGGTGACACCGACGACCATGTTGTTCACGAGCGTGCGGGTGAGGCCGAGCAGCGAGCGGGT